>JAAYBE010000274.1 GCA_012719015.1 Actinomycetota bacterium | reverse complement strand
TTCAGGAGCACCAGCGCCGCGTCGACCTCGCCGAGGGCGTCGTCCACCGCGGCCTGCATGCGCCGGGTGAGCGAGTCGAACGGCCGCTGGAAGCCCGGCAGATCGAGCAGCACCAGCTGACAGTCCTGCTGCGTGACGACCCCGGTTATGCGCCGCCGGGTCGTCTGGGGATGGTCGCTCACGATGCTGACCTTGCGCCCGACGAGGGCGTTGACCAGGGTCGACTTGCCCACGTTGGGGCGGCCGAGCACGGCCACGAACCCACTGCGGAAGCTCATATCGGGTACCAGATGCGGAAGAGAAGGACGGTCACGGCGATGCCGAGCGCGGCGCCGACCGCCACTTCGGTCAAGGTGTGGATGCGCGCCTGGACACGGCTCTGGGCCACCAGCAGCGCCATGAACAGCGCGATCGCCGAGATGGGCAGCGCGAACGTGGTCCCCGCCGCCACGAAGGTGACCGCGACCCAGCCGGCGAAGGCCACCGCCGCGTGTACGGAGGGCAGGCCCCCGTGGAAGGCCGTGCCGCGGCCCGTCACCGCCTTCACCGCGATCGCCACGAGGATGACGATGAAAAGCGCGATGACGGTGACGTCGATCGGCGAGCCGCGCAGCTTGCTGAGGACGGTGTACGGCACGCTGGTGATCTTGTCGTAGAAGACCAGGTAGGCCACCGCGACCGCGTTCACGGCGGCGAGAAGCACGGCCCCGGCGGACACGTCCTTGGCGATCCGGGCCCGCGGGTCCTCCTCGTCGGTGACCAGGTCCACGACGTGCTCGACGGCGGTGTTGAACATCTCGGTGATGAGCACGAACGAGATGGCCACGAACAGCGCGATCACCTCGAGACGGGTGAGGGCGAAGAACAGGGCGGCGACCAGCACCAGGCCGGCGGTGATGAAATGGATCCACATGTTGCGCTCGTGGCGGAGCGCGTGGACGATGCCGTCGAAGGCGTAGGTGAAGCTGGCGAGCAGGCTACCGCGACGGCGCGACAACGAGACCCCTCCAGTCGACGAGCTCGAGCGCCTCGGCCTGGCGCAGGGCCATGCGTCCGGCGTCGGTCTCGTGGTCGTAGCCGAGCAGATGGAGCGTGCCGTGCACCAGCAGGACGGCGAGCTCCAGCGCCGGCGGGAGATCGTCGCCACGTGCCTGGCGCAGCGCCCGTCGCACGCAGACCACCACGTCGCCGAGCAGCAGCGGCGGCCCCTCCGCGCCCTCGAGCGCCGCCGCCGCCACGTCGCCGAGGTCGGGTGCGAGCGCGAGCGGAGTCGCAGCCGCGCCGGGGGTGACCCCGCCCGCCGGCCCACCACCGGACTCCCAGTCCTCGAGCGGGAAGCTCAGTACGTCGGTGACCTCGTCTGCGCCCCGATGCTCGCGGTTCAACGCGCGGATGCGCCGCTCGCCCACGAAGCTCACGGCGACCTCGGCGCCGGCCACGCCCTCCTCCTCGAGCACCCTGGCGACGAGACGGGCGACGAGCGCCTCGTCGATCGTCGTCCGTGTGGCGTTCACGATCTCGACGAGGTTCACGAGCCCGCCTCGTCGTCCGCAGCGGAGGCCGACTCCGCTCCCTTCCGGTGGTCGGCGACCCCCGTCCCGTCACGGGCGTCGCCGGTGCCGGCGCCGCTCGCCTGCGCCTTGCGCGCCGCATCCAGCTCGTCATGCGCCCGGTACGCGTTGACGATGCGCTGGACGAGCTTGTGGCGCACCACGTCGTGACCGTCGAAGCGCACGATGCTGATGTCGTCGACGGCGTCGAGGACCTCGGACACCGTGACGAGCCCCGAGGTCCGGCTGTGCGGCAGGTCGATCTGGGTGACGTCGCCGGTCACCACCATCTTGCTCCCGAACCCCAGCCGCGTGAGGAACATCTTCATCT
The DNA here is from genome assembly GCA_012719015.1 of Actinomycetota bacterium. Taxonomy (GTDB): domain Bacteria; phylum Actinomycetota; class Thermoleophilia; order UBA2241; family UBA2241; genus CAIXSE01. The sequence continues at coordinate 1,835 of JAAYBE010000274.1, read as the reverse complement.
GTTCCGGCGAGGTGTTCTGCGCCTCGTCCAGGATGATGAACGAGTCGTTGAGCGTGCGGCCGCGCATGAAGGCGAGCGGCGCCACCTCGATCTCCCCCTTCTCGATGAGCGCCGCCAGCCGCTCGCCGTCGATCATGTCGTAGAGCGCGTCGAACAGCGGCCGGAAGTAGGGGTCCACCTTCTCGCTCACGGTGCCGGGCAGGAACCCGAGGCTCTCCCCCGCCTCCACCGCCGGCCGCGTGAGGATGATCCGCCCCACCTGCTTGCCGAAGAAGGCGCTGACCGCCATCGCGGTCGCCAGATACGTCTTGCCGGTGCCCGCCGGGCCGATCCCGAAGGTGATGGTCGCACGGCGGATGGCGTCGACGTAGAGCTTCTGGTTGATCGTGCGGGGGCCGACCTGGCGCCCGCGATGCGTCCAGACCACATCTCCGTAGACCTCGCTGGGCCTGCCTGATGCGTTGACGGCGATGTCCATGAGCGATTCGACGATCGCAGGGCTGAGCGGCCGCCCGGTGCGTACGACCTCGAGCAGCTCCTCGATCGCCGCCTGGGCCTTGTCCACCGCCCCGGGCTCGCCCTCGAGGATCAGCATGTCGCCGCGCAGCGTGAGCCGACAGTCGAGCCGCTGCTCGAGGATCTTGAGGTGGGCGTCGTGCTCGCCGGCGAGGGCGAGCGCCTCGCTGTTGCTCTCGAGATGGATCACCGTACGCGCCACCGCGCCTCAACCCCCCAGACGCGCGCGGACCAGGTCGCTGAGGGTCTTGCCGTCGGCACGTCCGGCGACCTTGGGCTTGAGCCAGCCCATCACCTTGCCCATGTCCCGGGGCGTGACGGCGCCGGTCGCCGCGACGGCATCGTCCACCAGTGCCCGCAGCTCGGCCCCGGTGAGCTCCTCAGGCATGTACCCCTTGAGGAGGTCCTCCTCGTAGCGCTCCTGGTCCACCAGATCGGTGCGGCCGGCCTGCTCGTACACCAGGATCGCCTCGGCGCGGCGCTTGCGTTCGCGCTTGAGCACCGTCAGCTCGTCGGCCTCGGTCGGCTGCCGCCGACTGTCGATGCGCTCCTTCTTCAGCGCCGCGACGAACGAGCTGCAGGCCTCGCGGCGCCGTTTGTCTCCAGCCTTGAGCGCCGCGACGGCGTCGTCCCTGATGCGTTGTTCGATCGCGCCCAGCTCCCTCATGCTCCGCCTCCCGGACCTGTCCGCTCCGTGATATGCCGTTCCGGGCCGGGCGGTCTCACGACCGCACCGTCCCCGTCACCCGACCCCCGACCGCGCTTCCGGCCAGCTCGTCCGCCACGGCGGTGACCAGTTCGCCGCGCCGAGCCGTCCCGTACAGCTCGTAGCGGATGTACTCGGAACTGTACCCTCTCCAGAGGCCGTCTCGCCGCTCCTCGACGAGGACCTCGGCTTCGCGGCCCAGCGCCGCGCGGCGCGCGGCCAGGGCGGCGGCCTCGGCCGCGGCCAGCGCGCGCCGCAGGCGCCGTTTGACCACCGCGGGCGACAGGGGCGGCAGCTCGGCCGCCGCCGTCCCCGGCCGCGGCGACCAGGCGAACACGTGCACGCGCCCGAACAGGCCGCTCTCCAGCGCCTCCAGCGTGCGCGCGAACGCCGCCTCGTCCTCCGTCGGGTAGCCGACGATCACGTCGGTGCTCAGCATGACGCCACCCGGCAGGTCCTGCAGACCCCGGACCGCCGCCAGATACCCCTGCCACGTATACGGCCGTCGCATGTCCCGAAGGACGCGGTCGTCGGCCGACTGCAACGGGACGTGCAGATGCCGCGCGACGCGCGGCTGCCGCAGGGCGCGGACCAGCTCCTCGTCCACGTGCCG
>JAAYBE010000273.1 GCA_012719015.1 Actinomycetota bacterium | reverse complement strand
CTACTTGATCTCGACGGTGGCGCCGGCGTCCTCGAGCTGCTTCTTGGCGTCCTCGGCCTCGTCCTTGGTGACGCCTTCCTTGATCGGCTTCGGGGCGCCCTCGACGACCTCCTTGGCCTCCTTGAGGCCGAGACCGGTGAGCGCGCGCACGACCTTGATGACCTGGATCTTCTGGTCGCCGAAGGAGGCGAGCACGACGTCGAAGGAGGTCTTCTCCTCTGCGGGGGCGGCCTCGGCGGCGCCGGCGGCCGGAGCTGCGGCCACGGCGACCGGAGCGGCCGCGCTGACGCCGAACTCCTCCTCAAGCGCCTTGACCATCTCGCTGAGCTCGAGCACGGTCATGCCCTTGATGGCCTCGATGAGCTGGTCCTTCGTGAGAGCTTTGTCTGCCATTGTCAGTTCACCTCTGCGTGGGGCTTGAACGCCTTGCTGGACGGGATGGAGCGGCGGGGGCTCACGCCTCGCCGGCGGCGGCGCGCTGTTGCGCCACCTGGTCGAGGGCGCGGACGAAGCCGCTGATCGTACCCTGGAGGACGGTGACCAGGCCGGTCATGGGAGCGGCCATGGTGCCGACCACCTGGGCGATGAGGACGTCACGCGGCGGCAGGCTGGCCAGCGCCTTCACGGCATCGTGGTCGATGAGGCTCGCGTCGAGCAGGCCGCCGCGCACCTCGAGCTGAGGGTGCGTCTTCGCGAAATCGGCGAGGGCCTTGGCGGCGCCGACGAGGTCGTCGCCGCAGAAAGTGATCGCCGTGGGGCCGTTGAGCAGATTCTTGACCGTCTCCCGACCCGCCTTGTCGGCGGCGATGCCGCCCAGGGTGTTCTTGACGACCCTGAAGCGCGCGCCGCTCTCGCGCAGCTTGCCGCGGAGCTCGGCGAGCTCTGCCACCGTGAGGCCGCGGTAGTCGCTGACGAACAGGTTCTCCGTGTCCGTGAGCAGCTGCTGGACCTCGGCGATCACCGCGTCTTTCTCTCTTCTCAGCATCTCGACCTCTCAGTCGCAACAAAAGACCCGCTCCCGAAGCGGAAGCGGGCACGGCTCACAGACTCAGCTCGTTCTCGCCTCGGGGGGCGGACCCGCATGGATCCCTTGGGCTCCCGGAGGAGCGCCGACCGTCATCGGCCGCGGCGCGCGGCGCCGCGGAGCGGGAGTATAGGACAGGGAGGCGGCGACGGCAACCGGCGCGCCGGCGCCGGTCACTCGGCGAGCAGGTCCCGGGTGCGCGTGGGATCGAGAGCGATGCTCGGACTCATCGTAGCCGCGATGTACACGCTCTTGATGTACTTGCCCTTGGCGGCCGCGGGCTTGGCGCGCACGATCTCGTCGAGCACGGCGCCGTAGTTCTCCACCAGCATCTCCTCGGTGAAGGACTTCTTGCCGATGCTCAGATGGATGATGCCGGAGCGGTCGGTGCGGTACTCGACCTTGCCGCCCTTGGCGTCCCTGACGGCCTTGCCCACGTCGAACGTCACGGTGCCGGACTTGGGGTTGGGCATGAGGCCGCGGGGGCCGAGGATACGGCCCAGCTTGCCGACCGTGCCCATCATGTCGGGCGTGGCGATGGCGATGTCGAAGTCGAACACGCCGTCCTGCACCTGCTTGGCCAGATCGTCCGTGCCGACGATGTCGGCGCCGGCCTCCTCGGCCTCGCGCGCCTTGTCGCCCTCGGCGAACACGGCCACGCGCATCTCTTTGCCGGTGCCGTGCGGGAGCACCGTGGTGCCGCGCACTATCTGGTCGGCGTGACGCACGTCGACGCCCAGACGGAAGTGGACCTCGACGGTCTCGTCGAACTTGGCGCCCTGAAGGGATTTGAGGAGCCTCACGCCCTCGAGCGGCGAGTACTGACGACCGGGCTCGATGGTGCGTTTGGCGGTGGTGTAGGTGCGGCCCTTGCCGGCCATGTGCATACCTCCTGCGGTCCGGACGGCGGCGCATGACCGCCTCCCGCTTCGGCGGCCGGCCGGCGCGGCACCGGCCCGGCCTGCGGCTGACGACGTGTGGTTACTCTGCAGCGACCTCGATGCCCATGCTGCGGGCGGTGCCCTCGATGATCTTCATTGCGGCGTCGACGTCGTTGGCGTTGAGGTCCGGCATCTTGGTCTCGGCGATGGCGCGGACCTGCTCGCGCGTGACCCTGCCGACCTTGTTGCGGTTGGGTTCGCCGGAGCCTTTGTCGAGGCCGACGGCCTCGCGCAGCAGCACGGCCGCCGGCGGCGTCTTGGTGACGAAGGTGAAGGAACGGTCTTCGTACACGGTGATCTCGACCGGCACGATGCTGCTGCCCGACTGCTGCGTCTGGGCGTTGAACGCCTTGCAGAACTCCATGATGTTGACGGCGTGCTGTCCGAGCGCGGGACCCACGGGCGGGGCCGGGCTCGCCTGGCCGGCGGGGATCTGCAGCTTGATCTTGGTGAGGACCTTCTTGGCCACTGGTTGCCTCGCTTGCTTCCTGGTTAGGACGTCTTCTTGACCTGGTCGAAGGCGAGCTCGACCGGCGTCTCGCGGCCGAAGATCGACACCATGACCTTGAGCCGGCTCTGGTCGAGGTTGACCTCGACGACCTCGCCGGAGAAATCGCTGAGCGGACCGGAGGTGACGCGCACGTTCTCGCCGACCGCGAACTCCGCCTTCTGCTTGGGGCGCTCGACCGACGCGGTGTGCATGATGCGGTCGACCTCGGCGCGGGAGAGTGCGACCGGCTTGTTCTGCGCGCCGACGAAACCGGTGACGCCCGGAGTGTTCTTCACCAGCGACCAGGTGTCGTCGGTGAGCTCCATCTGTACCAGCACGTAGCCCGGGAACACACGGCGCTCGCTGGTGACCTTCTCGCCGTCCTTGGTCTCCACGACCTGCTCGGTGGGGACGACGATCTGATGGATGCGCTCCTCCTGGCTCATCGACTGGCGCCGGTGCTCGAGGTTGGCCTTCACCTTGTTCTCGTGCCCGGAGTATGTGTTGACGACGTACCAGCTGTACATGGGGGGACCCGCTCAGGTGATGAGGTTGACGAAGAAGTTGACGACGCGCAGGAAAGCCTGGTCGACGACCAGCGTGTACACCGCGGCGATGGCGACCGCGACGAGCACCACCAGCGTGGACTGCGCGAGGTCCTTGCGCGTGGGCCAGGTGACCTTGCCCATCTCGACGCGCACGTCGCGCAGGAACTTCATCAGGCCTTTCTTCTCGGCCGGACGACCCTTGGCCCTGGGCTGAGCCTTCTGCGACGCCTTGACGCGCGCCGCCTTCGCGTCGGTGCGCTTGGCCGGCGCCTTCTTGCTCCGCGTCGTGCTGCTGCTCTGCGCCGACCTCTTGCCGCGCCCCGGCTTGCCGGTGGCCGAGGTCTTCGCGGCGGCCTTCTTGTTGTCTGCGGTCTTCGCCAACTACCCGCTCCGATGATCGGTGGCAGGGCTGGAGGGACTCGAACCCCCGACCCCCGGTTTTGGAGACCGGTGCTCTACCAATTGAGCTACAGCCCTGCGAGGAACGAAGACGACGCGACTAGCGCGTCTCCTTGTGCACGGTGTGCGTGCCGCACCAGCGACAGTGCTTCTTGAGCTCGATGCGGTCCGGGTCGTTCTTCTTGTTCTTGTTGGTGTGGTAGTTGCGCCGCTTGCACTCCTGGCAGGCGAGCGTGACGAGTTGACGCACGTCGTGTTCCTTTCAAACAGAAGCACATAAGGATACCAAGCGCTCCGCGAGGGGGTCAACGCGCCTCCCCCCGGCCGGCACGCAGCGGCAAGCCCGCGGCGGCCACGGCGGCGGAGTATAACAGGCCGGGAGGACGCGGGCAAAACCACGACGGAGACGCAGGCGGGCTTGCGACGGGGGCGCGGACGGCGGGCAGGGGTCCCATCGCCGCCCGTGTACCGGTAGGGTGGAGCCCCTCACGTAAGGCGGGACGATGGACGGACAGACGAGAGGCGGCGGACAGCCGCCCCCACACGCAGACGCGGGGGCGTCCGTGCGTGGACGACACGTGCCGCCTCCGCTGTCGCCCGGCGGCGGGCGGTCCACGCCCCCCCGGGCGGCCACGTCGGATCCTCCGTTCTCGCTGCCGCAGGCGTCCTGGCGCTGGACGGGGGCGGCGGCGGGCCTCGCCGTGGGGTGGGGCCCCCAGCTGCTCCTCTCCCTCGCCGCAGGGCTCGGCGGATCGCGCACACGCACCGATGTGACCGTCTTCAGCGCGACGTTGCTCGTCACGAGTGCCGCGGTGTTCTACGGATGGCAGACTTTCGCGGCCTGGCTCTTCTCTCTGCGGACGGCAGGCCGCTCGCTCGCGCTGTGGGGGCTCCGGCGGCCAGACCGCTCGTTCGTGTGGGTCGTCCCGGCCGGCCTCGGCGCGGTGTACGCATTGACGGTCGTCCACGGCCTCCTGGTGCACCCTGAGCAGCAACCCATCATCCGTGAGTTCCCGCACACCGGGGTCGGGCTGGTGCTCTTCGTCCTGCTGGCGGTGGTGATGGCGCCGCTGTTCGAGGAGGTCGTCTTCAGGGGCTTCCTGTTCCGCGGCCTGGCCAACTCGTGGGGCTGGATGGCAGGCGCCCTCGTGTCGGCGGTCGTCTTCGGCTGCGCCCACCTGCAGTTCGAGGTGTTCGTCCCCCTGGCGGGGCTCGGCTTCGTCCTCGCCTGGGCCTACCGGCGCACCGGCTCTCTCTGGACCAGCATCGTCATGCACGCCCTGTTCAACGCCGTCGCGGTGACGACCTGGGCGCTCAGCGGCTGAGCGGCCACGCGCAGATGCCGGGAGGCACGCCGCGGGGGCGCTCCACCGCGGCCACCGTCAGCCGAGGAGCGTGGGCTTGCGCAGGTCCCGGCAGCGACACTCGTCGCCGGGGGGCAGGGCGGCCAGCGCGTCGAGGAGGATGCGGCCCATCAGCGCCGCGTCCTCGTGGAAGATCTGCGCCAGAAGGTCGTGCTCCCACTCCTGCACGACCCCCTCGCCGTAGTTCACGACGAGGTAGATGCCCGCGTAGCAGGCGTCGATGTCGCGCGCCAGCCACACCTCGGGGCAGAAGCTCTGCCCCACCACGTCGCCGAGCGTCTGGAGGAAACGGACCTCGGCGGGCGACTCGAAGCGCGGCCCCTCGGTGACCACGTAGGTCCCGCGCGTGAACAGGCGGCGTTCCGGCGCGTGGCGCCTGGCCGCGCCCACCAGCGCCTCGCGCCCGGCGGCGCACACCGCGTCGCGCATGATGAGCAGGTGACCGCCGGCGACCACACCGTAGCGGTCCCGGTCGGTCGTCATGTCGACGAAGTCGTCCACCACGACGAGGTCCCCGGGATCGAGCAGGTGGTTCAGGCTGCCGACGCCTGCGTCCGAGACGATGCGCCTGACGCCGGCCCGGTGCAGGACGCTGAACACCTGGCGCGAGGCACGTCCACGCGAGACCCCCGCGCGCCAGCCGTGCATCCCGACGTGCAGGGCACGTTCGCCGCCGAGCTCGAACAGCGTGAACGGCGGACTCTCGCCCCAGGGCGTGTCGAACACGAGGCCGGCGTCCACGACGCGTGCCTCCGGGTGCAGGTCGCCGGGGAAGTCGGCGGCGAGGGACCCTGAGCCGCCGATGACCGCCCGGGTCGCCGCGGGGACGGCCACGCCGGTCACCAGCCGGCCAGTTCCGGCGTGACCCGCAGCACCATCATCTGCACATGGTCGCCGTTGTCCGAGGTGAGCCGGCTGAGGGCCTGCTCGAGACCAGGTGGGAACCCGCGCACGGCGCCGAGCACCGTCGCGCCGCGCGACACGACCTCGCCCATCTCGACGCCCGGCTTGGCGATGTGCGTGACGATCAGCAGGAGGGAGGGGTCCGCAGCGAGCGCGATGTCGATCTCGACGTCCCGGTAACGACCCAGCACGCTGTGCTCCTTGACGGCGACGACCTTGCCGTCGACCGGCGACACGACGGGGGACCCGGGCACCGCCCCCACGTCCAGTCCCGCGGTGGGGGAGGACTCCGCGCGCCCGTTGCCGTCCATGAGGTAGTACTGGACGCCTCCTCCCTCGGCGAAGATGCCGGCGAGCTTATCGCCCAGCCCGCCGCCCGCGACGCGCTTGCCCACCGGGGTGAACGCCACGGCGTCGCGCTCGTCGACGGGGTGGAACGCCACCGCAGTGGTCGCCTCGCGGGCGACCGGCAGCAGCACGTCGACGCCCTCGATGCGTGCCACCACGAGTGTCTCGTCCGAGTCGACGGCACGGCCGGCCGCGGGCAGCGCGGCACCCGCCGGCACGCGGGCCGGCGTCTGGCCGGGGATGGCGTACGCGACCCAGACGGCGAGGGAGATGAGGGTCACGAGGACGACCAGCGCGACCACACGCCGGCGGACTATCTGACTGCGCCGGCGGGTCGCTCTCCGCCGGTGCTGACTGCCCGGACTGGTGTGCATGTCGCCCGCCAAGCTACAACGCCGGCTGTCCGGCCGCAAGCCTCGCGCCGCGGCGGCCGAGGAAATGAGACCCGCGTGCCGGCGCGGCGTCGCCAGAGCAGGCGATACTTCCACCCTCGCACCTCTCAACTCCGTCGACCGACACCCGATACCTGATCTGTACGGGACCACACACGCGGACCACGACGCCCGGCGCAGCGACCGGCGCCGGGCCGGGAGGTGAGCCGGGTTGAGGGCACAGCGCGTCGTCATCGTCATCCTTCTCGTCGCGGTCTGTGCGCTGTTCCTCGCCGGCCCCGCCGTCGCGGCCGTCTCCCTCAACAAATACGAGGCCCAGCTCGTCGCGCAGATCAACAAGGTGCGCGCCAAGCGGGGGCTCCCGAGACTCCGTGTCAACGCCAAGCTCGTCAACGCGGCCCGCAGCCACTCCGCGGACATGAGTCTCCACAAGCACTTCGGCCACGACTCCTCGAACGGCGAGCCCTGGTCGGCACGGCTCGTCCGGCACGGATACCCCGGCAAGGGCTACAGGCTCCGGAAGGCCGGCGAGAACATCCAGTACGCCACCGGCCTCTGCTCGAGTCCCTGTCTGGTCGTCAAGGCTTGGATGAACTCCAAGGGCCATCGTCGGGTCATCCTCACGAAGGCGTTCCGCGACATCGGCGTGGGCGCGAAGAAGACCGAGACCGGCTTCCGCGGCATCGACGGCGTGGTCTGGTTCTTCACCCTGGACCTGGGACGCCGCGTGATCAAGTAGGAGCAGGGGGGCAGACGGAGGCGGACTCAAGGGGGCGCGGCAGCGCCCCCTTCCATATGACGACCGGCGCCCGCGGGCGGCTGCAGCCTCCGTCGCGCCGGGCTCCGCGACCGCCCGGCCGCCCACGGTCGAGGCGTAAGATGATCCCGTGGACGACGACGTCGCCAGCACACGGGAGAGGACCGCGGCGCTCGACGCGCTGTTCGCGGACGGTGGTCATGAGCAGGTGGTGGCCGTCGCCCACGAGGCGGCTCGAGCAGGGCGCCGCGTCGCTCTGCCGGAGGACCTCCCGGCGGTCGTGCGCGATGCGTTGCGGGCCGCGGGCGTCGAGACCCTGTTCGGTCATCAGGCGGCCACACGGGACCTCCTCCGCAGGGGAGAGCACGTCGCGATCGGCACGGGGACGGCGAGCGGGAAGAGCCTCTGCTACCAGCTCGCCGTCCTCGAATCCTTCGCCGCGGACCCCTCGTCCCGCTCCCTCTTCCTCTTCCCCACGAAGGCGCTCGCCCAGGACCAGGCCCGCAAGCTGAACCGGTTCCATCTCGCCGGCGTGACACCGGCGATCTACGACGGCGACACGCCGAGGGAGCAACGGCCGCTCCTGCGGCGCAGCGCCGGCGTCCTGCTCACCAACCCCGACATGCTGCACGTCGGCATCCTGCCCGCCCACGAGCGCTGGGCGGAGTTCCTCCATCGACTGCGGTATGTGGTGCTCGATGAGGCACACGTGTATCGCGGCGTGTTCGGCAGTCACGTCGCCCAGGTCATACGTCGCCTGCGCCGCGTGTGCCGCCGGTACGGCGCCGATCCGCAGTTCGTGCTGACGTCGGCGACCATCGCCGACCCCGGTGAGTTCGCGCGGCGTCTCGTCGGCCTGCCCTTCGCAGTCGTGGACGAGAACCAGGCACCGCACCCGGAGCGTACCGTGGTGCTCTGGAACCCACCCCTGGAGGACGCGTCGACCGGGGTGCGAAGGAGCGCTCTGGCCGAGGCGGGCCACGTCACGACGGAGTGCCTGCTCGCGGGAGCACGGGTGATCGCCTTCGCGCCGACCCGCAAGGCGGCGGAACTGCTGTACGGTCACGTCCGCCGCCGCCTCGAGGACCGTGGCCGCCGCGACCGCGCCGAGAGGATCCGGCCGTATCGGGCCGGGTACACACCGGAGCAGCGACGCTCCGTCGAGCGCCGCCTGTTCGAACATGAGCTCGACGCCGTGGTCGCGACGCAGGCGCTCGAGCTCGGTATCGACGTCGGCGACCTCGACGTCTCGTTGGTGCTCGGCTTCCCCGGCACCGTGACCAGCCTCAGACAACGGTGGGGCCGCGCCGGGCGGGCGGGACGGGGCCACGCCGTGCTGGTCGCGGGCCAGGACGCGCTCGACCAGTACTTCATGCGGGAGCCCGACCGGCTTCTCGGAGGCAGCGTCGAGGAGGCGGTGATCGACCTTCACAACCCGGGCATCACCGGCCCCCACCTCGAGGCGGCCGCCTACGAGATCCCGCTCACGCCCTCCGACGAGGAGTACTTCGGCACGGAGGGGATGGTGCAGGCGGAGCGTCTCGTCAAGGGTGGTCGGCTGCGACGTCGCGGGGACGAGTCCGTCTGGTCACACCCGTACTCGCCGGCTCACGCCGTGGGTCTGCGCACGGCGAGCCGGGAGCAGTTCGCCATCGTCGAGGGAGACGGCGGGGAGGTGATCGGCACCGTGGAGCTCGAACGCGTGTTCCGCTTCTGTCACCCGGGAGCCGTCTACCTCCACCTGGGGCACAGCTATCTGGTGCGACGCCTCGACCTGGAAGGGCGCACCGTACTGGTGGATGATTTCGACGGCGACTACTACACGCAGGTCAAGGTCGACAAGAACGTCCAGATCGCCGGCCAGGCCGACATGCGGGAGCTGGCCGGCGCCGTCCTCTTCCACGGCGACCTCGAGGTGACGGAGCAGGTCGTCTCCTTCCAGCGGCGGGACTTGACCGACGGGCATGTGCTCGACACCGCCGTCCTGGACCTGCCCGAGCAGAGTTTCCCCACGCAGGCGTTCTGGGTGGCCGTCCCTCAGGCGACCCTCGACAGGGCGCTCGACGGCCTGTCGGAGGGCGACGAGCGCGCGGGCCCTGGCGCGCTGCACGCCGCCGAGCACGCCCTCATCGCCCTGCTGCCGTTGTACGCCATGTGCGACCGCTGGGACATCGGAGGCCTGAGCACGTCCTGGCATTGGCAGACGGATGTCCCGAGCATCTTCGTCTATGACGGCTACCCCGGCGGGATCGGGCTCTCGCGGCGGGGCTATCGGTCCTTCGAGAGCCTCGCGACCGCCGCCCGCACGCTGGTCGCCGAGTGCCCCTGTGAAGCCGGATGTCCGAGTTGCGTGCAGAGCCCCAAGTGCGGCAACCTCAACGAGCCGCTCAGCAAGCCGGGCGCGGTGCGACTGCTGGCCGCGCTGCTCGGCTGAGCATGGCGACGCGACGCTGCAGAGACACGTCCGCCTGCGATAGGCTCCCGCGCACCACGTGCCCCTCGAATCCGGACCAGCCAGAGGACCCATGCCCGACGACATCGCGATCGACCGCCTGGACCCCGCCGACATCGAGCTCGTCGGGCCGCTCTGGAGACAGCTCATGGACCACGTGGCCGCCCTCCCGGGCGCACTCGTGCCGGTCCGGCCGTCCGACGAGTCGTGGGAGCTCGAGCGTCGGGAGATGCTGGCGACACTGGCCGGCGAGGCCTTCGTGCTCGTCGCCCGGCGGCGAGACGAGGTGGTTGGTTACGCCTATGTGTGCGTGGAGGGGCCGGACCCCGTCTGGTACACAGGCGACAAGCACGCCGTGCTGGCCGCGTTGTGCGTAGATGCACGGGAACGCGGCGACGGCGTCGGCACGGCGCTCATGGACGCTGTCGACGAGGAGCTCGACCGGCTCGGCATCGAGGATGTGGAGATCGGCGTCGACCAGGGCAACAGCGTGGCCGCACGGCTCTACGAGCGACGCGGGTACCGCCCAGACTTCCACATCTACTACGGCACGCCCGGTCGTCGGCCGTGGGCCTGTCTCCGGCGCGAGGCGGAGGACAGGGCGGCCGGCCGCGGCCGGTTCGCGCCGCCCGCCCGGCCGGCGCACGATGCCACCCCGGATGGGGAGAGATCACCGCGCGGCATTGCGCCATCGCCGCCCTCCGGTCACGAGGAGCCCCGCTGACTGCGCCCGTCTACATCAGCGTCATCGGCGCCGGCCGGGCCTCGGCCGAGCTGTCGGCGAAGGCCGAGGAGCTGGGTGAGCTCCTCGCCCAGCGCGGCGTCGTCGTGGTCTGCGGCGGCCGCGAGGGAGTCATGGAGGCGGTCGCCCGAGGAGTGCGACGTGCAGGCGGCGTCTCCATCGGGATCCTCCCCGAGGACCACCGTGGCCGTGCGGCCGCGGACCTCACGTACACGGTCTG
>JAAYBE010000272.1 GCA_012719015.1 Actinomycetota bacterium | reverse complement strand
TCTCCACGCACTCCCCGCAGGCCGTGCAGCTGTCGGCCCGCTCGCCGTCGGCGAGGAAGTCGCGGTACGCCATCTGCTGACGCGCCAGGTTGCCGTACATGTGGGCGTCGTTGTAGAGCTCGAACACGCCCGGGATGTCGACCCCTTGCGGACACGGCATGCAGTAACGGCAGGCCGTGCACGGCACAGGGCTGAGCTCGCGGTACAGGTCGCGCACCCGCGCGACGAGCGCGAGCTCCTCGGCCGTCAACAGGCCGGGTCGGCTGGCGTCGGCAGCGCGAAGGTTCTGCTCGACCTGCTCCATCGTGCTCATGCCGCTCAGGAGGAACGACACCTGGGGGTGGCTCCAGACCCACTGCAGCGCCCATTCGGCGGGGGACCGCCTGACCGGCGCCTCGTCCCACACCGCCTGGACCTGCGGCGGCACGCTGCCCGCCAGGGCGCCGCCGCGCACCGGCTCCATGACGATCACGCCGAGGCCCTTCGCGGCGGCCGTCTCCAGGCCGCGACGTCCGGCCTGGTACTCCTCGTCCATGTAGTTGTACTGGATCTGCACGAACTCCCACAGGTCCGTGGCGGCGAGGATAGTCTCGAAATCCTCAGGCGTCCCGTGGAAGCTGAACCCCAGGTGCCCGATACGTCCGTCGGCCAGGGCGCGTTCGGCGGAGGCGAGCTGGCCCTGCTCGACGACGCAGCGCCAGTGGTCCGCGTCGAGCGAATGCAGCAGGTAGAAGTCGATGTGGTCTGTCTGCAGCCGCTCGAGCTGGACGCCGAGGATGCGGTCGAAGTCCCCCGGCCGCTCGACGTCCCAGACCGGCATCTTGGTGGCGAGTCGCACACGCTCACGCCAGCCCCCCTGCAGCGCCCGGCCGAGCCACGTCTCGGAGCTCTGCTCGTGGTACATCCAGGCGGTGTCGACGTAGTTCACACCGCCGTCCACGGCGCGGTGCAGTATCGCCGTCGCGAGATCGTCGTCGATGCGCTTGAAGTCCGGCTTGCCGTCTTCCCCCCTCTGCACCGGCAGACGCATGGCGCCGAAGCCGAGGGCGGATGGTCTGAAGTCGAGACGTCCGAACGTGCGATACTGCATGCTCCCATGCTACCGGATTCCCCGGCGCGGCGGCGGACGGTCGCGCGCCGTGCACCCGTGCGCGGGACGCGCGCCGACGGTAGACTCGGCGCCGGTGACCCGAAGGAGGCTCCTGATGCCGAGGACCGCCCAGCATCCCGAGATCCTCGTCCAGGCCCGCAGGGGCGGGACCGTCGAGAGCGTGCACCGCGCCTGCGCGGCGCTCGCCGGACCGGACGGGGAGATCGTCGCACGCTGGGGCGACCCCGGGATGGTGACGTTCTGGCGCTCGGCCGCCAAGCCGCTCCAGGCCCAGGCGTGGCTCGCGGACGGCACCGTCGCCCACTTCGGTTGGGGCGCGGAGGAGCTGGCTGTGATGAGCGCCTCGCACGAGGGCCTCGACATCCATGTGACCCTGGTGCGGAGGATGCTGGCGGACGCGGGCCTCGAAGAACGTGACCTGCGCTGCGCCGCGGTCCCCACGGCCCGCCACGGCTGCTCCGGCAACCACGCGGGGTTCCTCGCCGCCTGTGTCCGTCACGGCTGGGACGTGCCCACGTACCAGAGGCCGGACCACCCCGCGCAGCGCACGGCGTCACGCTCCTTCGCCGCCCTCGCCGGCGTGGACGAGGCGGCAGTGGCGACCGGCGTGGACGGATGCGGCATCGTCTGTTACGCGACGCCGGTGACCGTGGCGGCGGCGACCTTCGCGCTGCTCCCGGAGTTGCTCCCGGAGATCGGCGCCGCCATGCGGACGCATCCGGAGCTGGTCGCCGGCCCGGGGACCATGGACACCGAGGTCATGCGCGCCCTGCCCGGCGCCGTCAGCAAGTACGGCGCCGAGGGCCTCAGTTGCTTCTCGCTCCCCGACGGACGCGGACTGGCGGTCAAGGTCATCGACGGGGCGCCGCGCGCCCACGAGCCCGCCGCCCTCGCGGCCCTCGAGGCCGTCCTCGGGCCGGACGTGATGACCCCGGAGCTGCGTCGGCTGGCGCGCCCGGCGATCGAGAACGATCTCGGCGACGCGGTCGGCGAGCTGCTGGCCGTCGTCCCGGAGTGACGCCCCCGCGCCACCGCAGCGGACCTCCCCCACGTCTGGGCGCGTCCCGGACACCGCCGGCGACGCTCCGACGCACAGTCCTCAGCGCGCGAGACGGCGAGCCGCCGCCAGGGCCTCCCGTTCGGTGAGTCTGCCGTAGGCCGGCAGCAGGTCGTGCTCAGGCACGGGCAGCCAGACGAACCCGTCGCGCTCGTCGCCGAGGGGGGCGGCGCGGCCCTGCACGAAACGCCACGCCGTGAGTGCGGCGACGAGCGCATCGAG
>JAAYBE010000271.1 GCA_012719015.1 Actinomycetota bacterium | reverse complement strand
TCCTCGCCGCGGACGACATCCATCGCAAGATCGAGGAGACGCTGGCGCTGGGCGGCACGGCGATCATGATGCAGGGCGGGCTGCACCCCGACCTCGACATCTGCTGGTTCGAGGAGGTCTTCCGGGGCATCAAGGAGCGCTACCCCATCCACATCCACTCGCTCTCACCGCCCGAGATCGTGCACATCGCCCGGCAGAGCGGCCTGACCGTGGAGGAGACCCTGATGCGGCTCCACGCCGCCGGCCTGGACAGCCTGCCCGGCGGCGGCGCCGAGGTCCTGGTGGACCGCGTGCGCACGGCCATCAGCCCGCACAAGATCCCCACGGACACGTGGCTCGACGTGATGCGCGTCGCCCACGGGCTGGGCATGAAGACCACCGCGACCATGATGTTCGGGTCGCTCGACACGCCGGCGGAGCGCGTGGAGCATCTGCGCCGCATCCGCGACCTGCAGGACGAGACCGGCGGCTTCACCGCCTTCATCCCGTGGACCTTCCAGGCCGGCAACACGGAGCTGCAGGCCGGCCACGTGCCCGCCACCGGCGTCGACTACCTGATGCTGCTCGGGGTCAGCCGCATCTATCTCGACAACGTGCCCAGCGTACAGGCGTCGTGGGTCACGCAGGGCCTGCGGATGGGGCAGGTCGCCCTGGCCTTCGGCGCCAACGACATGGGCTCCACGATGATCGAGGAGAACGTGGTCGCGGCCGCCGGCGTGCGCAACCAGTGCGACGTGGACGAGATGGTGCGGCTGATCCGCGCCGCCGGCCGCACCCCCGTCCAGCGCGACACGCTGTACCGCGAGGTGCGGCGCTACTGAGTCGCGCGGAGACGGCGCCGGGCGGCGGGGCGTTGCGGCCGCGCCGCCCGGCGCCCGGATCTCACCCGAACATCTTCTTCAGCAGCAGATTGGCGAGCTTGCTGCCGAAGTCGGCGGGGTCGTCCTTGAAGACCTTCGGGTTCCAGTCGATGCGGATCACGGCGTCCTCCTTGAGGACGATGATGCCGGCGCGGCCGTCGGAGAAGGTGAGCACGGATGCCTTGTCGCCGACGCCGCCGACCTCCTTCACCGAACCGGACTCGCCGTACGAGAGCTGGGAGTCGTAGCCGGCCTCACCGCCCTGCACGTCGACGCCGAAGAACACCTTGGAGTCCTTGATGTCGGTGACGAGGTAGCCGCCGGCCGGCTTGCCGTTCTGCGCCGCCGACGAGCCCTCGGGGAAGACGACCATCTTCTTGCCGGTGATCGCGCCCACCTCGTCGGCGCTCAGCGCGTCGGTCATCGTCCAGCCGTCCGGCAGGATGATGCTCGAGGACGCGGTGGGCTCTTCGGGAGTCGTCTCGTCAGGCAGGG
Source organism: Actinomycetota bacterium (assembly GCA_012719015.1). Classification (GTDB taxonomy): domain Bacteria; phylum Actinomycetota; class Thermoleophilia; order UBA2241; family UBA2241; genus CAIXSE01. Next base: position 531 of record JAAYBE010000271.1, on the reverse strand, counting down.
GGGCGGCCGGTGGGCTCTCGACCGCGTCCGGTGTCGCATCCGTTGCCGCCTCATCGGCGGCTGATCCGCACGCGATGAGCATGAGTGACGCGGCCAGGATCATCGTTCCGAGCATGACGAGTCTACGCATGTCCCCTCCAGGCTGTGGTCGATGGTCCGGAGATGATAGCAGACCGGAGCTCAGTCCGGCCCGTGCGGCGGCTCCGCCGCGAGCACGGGCCGCGCTCCATCGGCGAGGCGCTCCAGCTCGGCCTGGTCCGGCAGTCCCCCCGTCTCTTTGAGCCGGTTCCACGCCTTGTAGAGGACGGGGGCGGCCACGAGCAGGCCTGCCAGAGCCAGCAGTCCGGCCAGGGTGAGCACCCTCCCGGCGATATGCGCGTACATCAGCGGGGCCGTCAATGACCCCAGCAGTCCGGCCAGCTGCATCGAGGTGGATTCCACCCCGGTCACCATCCCGAACCAGCGTGGCGGACTCACCTGGATCAGGAACGCCTGCTTGGCCGGGTACGAGAAGGCGATCGCGAACCCTTC
>JAAYBE010000032.1 GCA_012719015.1 Actinomycetota bacterium | reverse complement strand
TCGTCGCCTGGTACTTCCTGCTCTTCAGCCCCAAGCAGCGCGAGCTCAGCGACCTGGACCAGCAGGTCCAGTCGACCCAGAGCCAGCTGGCCGTGGCCAAGCAGGAGGTCGTCAAGCTCGAGTCCTACAAGAAGACGGCGCCGCAGTCGCGCGCCGAGATCGTGCGCCTCGGCAAGATGCTGCCGGTGGCCGAGGGCATGCCGGGGCTCATCATCGAGCTTACCAGGACCGCCGAGGCCTCGGGGGTCGACGTGGTGAGCATCAGCCGCGGGGCCGTCACTCCCGGCGCTCCGTTCGGAATCCAGACCGTGACGCTGAGCGTCGCCGGCCGGTACTTCGACGTCGAGGACTTCCTCTACCGGCTCGAGGAGTACGTCGCCTTCCGCAACGCGAACTTCCGGGTCACGGGGCGTCTGCTGCAGGTCACCACGCTGCAGATGCAGCCTGAGTCGGACGCGGCGTCGGGCACGTCGCCCAAGCTCACCGTCAGCCTCGGACTCAACGCCTATCTGTGGGGCGGCGTCGCGCCCGTCGCCACGGCCGATGCTGCCGCGGGAGGTGCACAATGAGCCAGAACCGGCGTGTGCTGACCTACATCGCCATCGCGCTCATCGTCGGCGCGGCGCTGGCGCTGGCCGTCGCCCTCGCCAGCAGCGGCGCGGCGGGCTCACCGGCGGCGCCCTCGGGAGAGGCGGCCCTGAACGCCGCCGGCGTCTACGCCGACGACGAGGGGACCGCCGCGCTGGCGGCGGCCGACCCCGCCAAGGAGCAGCCGCTGCTCGACAAGTTCACCAGCAAGGACCCCTTCATCCCCTTCCCGACGCCGGGCGCCTCGACGGCCCCGACGGGGTCGCCGACCGCGACCCCGACCGGCAAGCCGGTGCCGAGCGACCTCGCCGCCAAGATCAGGGTCGACGGGACGAACTACACCGTCACCTCGGGCGACAAGGTGCCGGGCGGGTCGGCGGCGGCCTTCCGGGTGATGGGGGTGACCTCCGGCGACGTGACCTTCGCGGTCCTCGACGGCAAGCTCGAGAACGGCGACAAGTCCTTCTCGGTCAATCTCGGCGAGCAGGTGACCGTCACGCTCGACTCCGGCGTCTCGTACGAGATCCGGGTGCTCTCCATCGGCGCCCGCAGCGGCGGCGGAGGCAGCGGGGGCGGCAAGGGCCACAGCATCAGCGTCCTCAGCATCAACACCCAGAACGGGACCGCCACGGCGACGTTCGAGGTGGACGGCAAGACCTTCGCCGACAAGCGGGTGGGCGACGTCTTCAGCACCTCGTGGGGCGAGATCGAGGTCCTGGCCATCGACGCCGCCGCCCAGACCGTCACCATCCGCCACGGCGACCAGACCCTCAAGCTGTACGCCGGCCAGGTGATCATCAAGTAGGCCGGCGGAACGACCAGCGTGCGCGCGGGGCGGCCCCGGGGCCGCCCCGCGCGCGTACGGCCGCCTTGTGCCGCCGTGCGCGGCGCGGATAAGGTAGGAGGATGAGCAGGCTGCGCTATCTCACCGCCGGCGAGTCGCACGGTCCGGGCCTGACCGCCGTCCTGGACGGCGTCCCGGCCGGGCTGCGCGTCGACGTCGCCGCCGTCGACGCCGAGCTCGGCCGCCGTCAGCGCGGCCACGGGCGCGGCGCGCGGCAGAGCATCGAGCAGGACCGCGTGCGCGTCCTCGGAGGGGTCCGCCACGGGCGGACCACCGGCGCCCCGCTGGCCCTCTTCGTCGCCAACCGCGACGCGGCCAACTGGGGCGACGTGCTGGCGGTGGAGCCGCCCGAGGGGGGTGGGTCCGCCGCCGAGCCGGTGCGCGTGCCCCGTCCGGGGCACGCCGACCTCGGCGGCGCGCTGCTGTACGACCTCGACGACATCCGCGACGTGATCGAGCGGGCGAGCGCTCGCGAGACGGCCGCCAGGGTGGCCTGCGGCGCCGTCGCCAAGGCGCTGCTGGCGGAGCTCGGCTGCGTGGTCGCGAGCCACGTGGTCGCGATCGGCGGCGTCACCGCCGAGTCGGGCATGGACCGGGAGGACGTCGCCGCCGTCGAGGCGAGCCCGGTGCGCTGCCGGGACGGGGCGGCGGCCTGCCGCATGGTCGCCGCCATCGACGCCGCCGCGGCCGCCGGTGACACCGTCGGCGGCGTGGTCGAGGTGATCGCCTTCGGCTACCCGCCCGGCGCCGGCTCGTACGTGCAGGGCGACCTGCGGCTGCGCTCGCGGCTGGCGCGCGCCGTGCTCGCCGTGCCGGCCATCGTCGGGGTCGAGTTCGGGCTCGGGTTCGCGGCCGCCGCCGCGCCCGGCAGCCGGGTGCACGACCCCATCGTCCACGACGACGAGCGCGGCTACGGGCGGGAGAGCAACCGCGCCGGCGGCATCGAGGGCGGCATCTCCACCGGCGCGCCGGTCGTGCTGCGCGCGGCGATGAAGCCCATCTCCACGCTGCGCGAGCCGCTCGGCAGCGTCGAGATGGGCACGCACCGTCGCGTCGAGTCGCGCTTCGAGCGCTCCGACGTGTGCGCCGTCCCGGCGGTCGGCATCGTGCTGGAGGCGGTAGTCGCCCTGGAGCTGGCCGACGCGGCGTTGGACCGGTTCGGCGGCGCCACCGTCGGCGACCTCGTGGCCGCGGTCGGAGCGTACCGGCGGCGCATCGGGGAGCGCTGAGCGGCGGTGGCCGCGATGCGGGAGCCGGCCGCGGTGGCGCTGGTCGGGTTCATGGGCGCCGGCAAGAGCGCCGTGGGTCGCGAGCTCGCCGCCACGCTTGGTTTGCCGTTCGTCGACACCGACGACCTGATCGTCGCCCGGGCGGGCCCCATCGACGAGATCTTCCGGACGCGGGGAGAGAGCGCGTTCCGGGCGCTGGAGGCCGAGCTCGTCACGGCGGCGCTGGCGGACGCGGTCCGGCGGCCCTGCGTGCTCGCCCTCGGGGGCGGCGCGGTGCTGAGCCCGGAGGTGCGTGAGGCCTTGACGCGCCTCCCGCACGTCGTGTGGCTGGTCGCGCCGCCCGAGGTGCTCTGGGCACGGGCGACCGGTCCGGGCCAGGCGGCGCGGCCGCTGGCCGGCGACGAGGCCGCCTTCCGGCGGCTGCTCGCGGACCGTGAGCCGCTCTACCGCGCCGTGGCCACGCAGGTCGTCGCGGTCGCCGGGCGGGAGCCGGCGGCGGTCGCCGCCGGCCTGGCGGCGGCGCTGACCGGGGCCGCCGCAGAGGGCACCCCGACCGACGACGCCACGGCGCCGGCGTCCGCGCGCCCTGAAGGCGGCGCCCGGTGAAGCGTCTGACGGTCCGCGCCGCGTCGCGCTCCTACCCGATCATGGTCGGGCGCGGCGTGCTGGACGAGCTCGGCGCCGCGGTGCGCAAGCTGCGCGGCGCCGGCCGGGTCGTGGTGCTCAGCGACGCCAACGTCGCCCCGCTCTACCTGGGGCGCGCGCGGGCCGGGCTGGAACAGGCGGGCCTGGACGTCTCCGAGGTGGTCCTCCCGGCGGGCGAGCGCGAGAAGAGCCTCGCCCGCGCGGAGGAGCTGTACGGCGTGCTCTACGACCGCGGCCTGCGCCGCAGCGACACGCTGGTCGCCCTCGGCGGCGGGGTGATCGGCGACCTGGGCGGGTTCGTGGCGGCGACGTTCCAGCGCGGCATCGGCTTCGTGCAGGCGCCGACGACCCTGCTCGCCCAGGTCGACGCCTCCGTCGGGGGCAAGGTCGCGGTCGACTTCCGCGCCGGCAAGAACTACGTCGGCACGTTCTACCAGCCCAACCTGGTGGTGGCCGACCTGGCGACGCTCGACACGCTGCCGGAGCGCGAGCTCCGCAGCGGCGCCGCGGAGGCGGCCAAGCACGGCCTCCTGGCCGGCGGCCCCGTGCTGCGCCGCGCGCAGCAGCTCGCGCGCGCGCCGCTGGTCGCCGGCGCCGTGACCCAGGAGCTGGTGGCCGGCTCCATCCGCTACAAGGCGGGCGTGGTGGAGCGCGACGAGCAGGAGTCGGGCCTGCGTGCCGTACTCAACCTGGGGCACACCATCGGCCATGCGATCGAGGCCGCCACAGGCTTCCGCCGCCTCTCGCACGGCGAGGCGGTGGCGCTGGGGCTGCGCGCGGCCCTGCGGCTCTCGCGCGAGCTGGCGCGCCTGCCGGAGTCGGACGAGGCGGCCGGGCACGCGCTGCTCGACGAGCTCGGGCTGCCGTCGCGTCTCGACGGCGTGCGCGCCGAGGAGGTCCGCGCGCTCATCCACCGCGACAAGAAGGCCCGGCAGGACGGCGTGCGGTACGTGCTGCTGCGTCGTCTCGGGTTCCCCGTGCTCGGGGTGCGCGTGCCACCCGAGCTCGAGCTGGAGGTCGTGGAGTGGCTGCGGACGCGATGAAGACGCTCTGGCTCCTGCACGGGGTCAACCTCGACATGCTGGGGCGGCGTGACCCGGCGGTGTACGGCAGCATGACCCTGGCGGAGCTCGAGGACCACGTCGCCCGTCACGGCGAGGCGCACGGGTTCACGGTGCGGGGCTTCCAGACCAACCACGAGGGCGAGTTCGTCGAGGAGCTGCACCGGCTCGCGGAAGGAGACGCCGACGCGGCGATCGTCAACCCCGGCGCCTGGACGCACTACAGCTACGCACTGCACGACGCGCTGGAGCTCGTGCGGGCGCCCGTCGCCGAGGTGCATCTCTCGGACGTCGAGCGGCGCGAGGAGTGGCGCCGCCGCTCGGTCATCGCCGACGTCGTCGATGTGCGCGTGCACGGCAAGGGCGCGCAGGGATATGTCGAGGCGCTCGCGGCGCTCGCCCGGATCCTGGCGGGAGGGGAGGGACCATGACGCACCCGTCCGCGACGCGCACGGCGCGGCTCCGTGACCTCCTCGAGGGCCTCCGTCTCGACGGCGTCCTCGTCACCGACCCCGTCGACGTGCGCTATCTCTCCGGCTTCCGCGGCGACGACGCGACGCTGGTCGTGGGTCGGTCGGCGTCGCTGCTGTGCACCGACTCGCGCTTCTGGGAGCAGGTGCGCGAGGAGGTCCGCGAGGTGGAGCTGAGCAGGGTGACCAGCGAGCCTCTGCTGGAGCACAGCGCGCACGAGGTCCGGCGCGTGCTCGGCTCCGGCGCGCGGCTGGGATACCAGGGGGCGCAGTTGAGTCACGCCTCGTACCGCACGCTGCGGCGCGTCCACGACGGCCCGCTGCGCGACGTGGGCCGGGCCGTGACCCGGCTGCGCGTCGTCAAGGACGAGGCCGAGCTCGCTCTGCTGCGACGGGCCGCGGCGGTGACCGACGAGGCCCTGGGCCGCGTCGTGGCCGGCGGCCTCGTCGGGCGCAGCGAGCGCGACGTCGCCTGGGACCTGAGGGCCGAGTACCACCGCCTGGGGGCGGAGGGCGAGGCCTTCGCCGCGATTGTGGCCGCCGGCGACCACGCCGCCCAGGCGCACGCCCTGCCCGGCGAGCGCGTGATCCGCGCCGGCGAGCTGGTGGTGATCGACACCGGCGCGCGCGTGGAGGGTTACTGCAGCGACATCACCCGCACCTACGCGGCCGGCGAGCCCTCCGACGAGCTGCGCCGCATCCACGAGCTCGTCCTCAAGGCTCAGCTCGCCGGCCTCGCCGCCGTGCGGGCCGGCGCGCACGGCCGGACGGACGTCGACGCGGCCGCGCGCGCCGTGATCGCGGCCGCCGGCCACGGCGACGACTTCGGCCACGGCACCGGCCACGGCGTGGGGCTCGAGGTGCACGAGGCGCCGTCGCTGGGCCGCGCGCGCGGCGACCGGCTCGAGGCCGGGATGGTCTGCACGGTGGAGCCCGGCGTCTACATCCCCGGCGTCGCCGGCGTGCGCATCGAGGACACCGTGCTGGTCACGGCGGACGGGTGCGAGCGTCTCACCGTCTCGCCCAAGGAGCTGCAGGTGGTCGGCTGAGACGGCCGCGCAGCCTTGCGGTATCATGGCCTACTACCGCGCAGACCCGTGTCCCCGACCCTGAGCAGGACCACATGGCAGACGTCGTCAACACCAACCAGTTCAAGACCGGCATGGCGATCGAGATCGACGGCCAGCCGTTCACGATCATCGAGTTCCAGCACGTCAAGCCCGGCAAGGGCGGGGCGTTCGTGCGCACCAGGGTGCGCAACATCGCCACCGGCGCCGTGCTCGACAAGACCTTCCGCGCCGGCGAGAAGTTCGAGCGCCTGCACACGCAGTCGCGCAAGATGGCGTACCTGTACTCCACCGACGACGAGGTCGTGCTGATGGACACGGAGACCTACGAGCAGGTCTCCGTGCCGCCGGCCATGGCCGAGGACGCCCTCAGATGGGTCGTGGAGAACATGGAGGTCGAGCTCTTCTACCTCAACGGCCGACCGTTCGAGGTGGGGGCGCCGGCCTTCGTCGAGCTCACGATCACGAAGAGCGACCCCGGCGTGCGCGGCGACACCGCCCAGGGCGCCAGCAAGCCCGCCACCCTGGAGTCGGGCGTCACGATCCAGGTCCCCCTGTTCATCGAGGAGGGCCAGAAGGTGAAGGTCGACACCCGCAGCGGGGAGTACCTGGGCCGCGTCTGAGCGCGTCCCGGAGGAGGAGAGCCATGCGCGCGCGCCAGGTCCGCATCACCGACACCACGCTGCGTGACGGACACCAGTCGCTCTGGGCGACCCGCATGAACACGTCGGACATGATCCCGGCGCTCGAACTCATGGACTCCATCGGGTTCAACTCCCTCGAGTGCTGGGGCGGCGCGACCTTCGACGCCTCGCTGCGGTTCCTCGACGAGGACCCGTGGGAGCGTCTGCGGCTGATCAAGAGGCACGTCGTCCGCACGCCGCTGCAGATGCTGCTGCGCGGCCAGAACATCGTCGGGTACCGCCACTACGGCGACGACGTCGTGCGCCGCTTCGTCTACAAGGCGGCGGAGAACGGCATGGACGTCTTCCGCGTCTTCGACGCCCTCAACGACATCCGCAACTTCGAGACCGCCGCCGCCGCCATCAAGGAGACCGGCAAGCACTTCCAGGGCGCCGTGGTCTACACGATCTCGCCGGTGCACTCGCTCGACCACTACGTGGACGCCGCCCACCGGCTCGTCGACATGGGCGCCGACTCCATCTGCATCAAGGACATGGCGGCGCTGCTCTCGCCGTTCTACGCCGAGCAGCTCGTCGGCCGCCTCAAGGCCGAGCTCACCGTGCCCATCCAGCTGCACTGCCACTACATCGGCGGCCTCGCCCCGATGACCTACCTCAAGGCGATCGAGGCAGGGGTGGACGTGATCGACACGGCCACCGTGCCGCTGGCGTTCGGCAACTCCCAGCCGGCCACCGAGATGGTCGTCTCGGCCCTCACCGGCAGCCCGTACGACACCGGTCTCGACCTCGAGAAGCTCTTCGCCATGGCCAGGTACTTCGAGGAGATCCGCCAGGAGGGCGGCTGGGACCGCGGCGTCACCTCGCTCACGCACATGCAGGTCTACTCGCACCAGGTGCCGGGCGGCATGATCAGCAACCTCGAGAGCCAGCTCAGGGAGCAGGACGCGCTCGACCGCATGCCCGAGGTGCTCGAGGAGATCCCCGTCGTGCGCGCCGAGGTCGGGTTCCCGCCGCTGGTCACGCCGATGAGCCAGATCGTCGGCACCCAGGCCGTGCTCAACGTCCTCTCCGGCCGGCGCTGGCACATCGTGCCCGACGAGATGAAGCAGTACCTGCGCGGCAAGTACGGCGCCGCGCCCGGCCCCGTCTCGCGCGAGGTGCTCGAGCGCGTGCTCGAGGGCGAGGAGCCCATCGGCGTGCGCCCGGCCGACCTGGTCGACGAGACGCTCGAGGACTACCGCGACGAGATCGGCGAGCTGGCGCGCTCGGAGGAGGACCTCCTCAGCTACGCCCTGTTCCCGCAGACGGCGCGCGCCTACCTCGAGAGGCACCACGTGGGTCCGGAGTCGGACGTCTTCCAGATCCACGACCGCTACCTGCGCGCGCAACCGGGCGCGACCCTGCTCGACCAGAGCGCCGACCGCGTCAGGGACATCCTCGGGATGGTCGAGGAGAGCGGGGTCGACGAGGTCGTGGTGGAGGAGGGCGACCTCAAGATCACGGTGCGCAGGACGGGCGCCGCGCCGCCGCCTCCGCCGCCGGCGGAGCCGGCCGTCGCGGCGGAGCCGGTCGCGGCGGCCACACCGGCGGTCGCGGCGATGGGCGCCAACGGCTACCACCTGGTCACGTCCAAGTGGGTGGCCACCTTCTTCCGCTCGCCCTCGCCGCAGGCGCCGCCGTTCGTCGAGGTCGGCGACGAGGTCGAGCTCGGGCAGACGCTGTGCATCCTCGAGATGATGAAGATGATGAACGAGCTGACCGCCGACGTGGCCGGCGTCGTGCGGGAGATCCTGGTCGAGAACGGTGACACGGTGCAGTACGGCCAGCCCCTCTTCGCGATCGAGCCCGCCTGAGGGCGGAGGGCGGTCGACGCACGTGACGGCGGCGGGTCCCAGCCGGAAGCAGGCGCGCCGCGATGCGGTGTTCCTGCTCTACCAGACCGAGGTCACGCGGCTCGGCATGGCCGAGCTCGTCGATGGCCTGCGGCTGCGCGAGGGGTACGCGCCCGACGACTTCACGATCAAGGCGGTCGCCGGCGTTCGTACGACCCTGGACGAGCTCGACGCGCTGCTCGCCGCGCACGCGAAGGACTGGCCGCCCGACCGCATCGCCCCGCTGGAGCGCAGCATCCTGCGCCTCGCCCTGTGGGAGATGCGCGCCGGCGTCACGCCGCCGGAGGTGGCGGTGGACGAGGCGGTGCGCCTGACCAGGCGGTACTCCACCGACGAGGCCGGCGCCTTCGTGAACGGCGTGCTCGGCGGCGTGATCCGCGCCGGGCAGGCGGCGCCCGCGGCCGTGGACGACGGGCGCCCTGGGCGGGAGAACGGGGAGGACGTCCGTGACTGACGGGATGCAGGGTCGCCTGGACCTCACGCCCGACCAGGCGCTGGCGCGGCTCGAGGAGATCCTCGCCCAGCTCGAGGAGCTGGAGCCGCGGCTGGCGGCGTCGTCGGCCGAGGTCGAGGTGACGCTGCTGGAGCGCGCCACCGAGCAGGTCGAGGAGGCCGGCCGCCTGCTCGAGCAGCTCGGCCGCGTGGCGGGGTGAGGACGCGCCCGTGACCGCCGGCGCCGCGGCCGGATACCCGACCGACCTGCTCGAGCTCGTCGAGGAGTACCTCGCGGAGCTCGACTTCGGCGCCGACCGTCGCGCGGCCCGGCTCGCCGAGGCCATGCGGTACTCGCTGCTCGCCGGCGGCAAGCGCATCCGGCCGGTGCTGACCCTGGCCACGGCGCGCGGCTGCGGCGCCGACCCGACGACCGTGCTCCCCACGGCGGCGGCGCTCGAGCTGATCCACACCTACTCGCTCATCCACGACGACCTGCCGGCGATCGACGACGACACGCTGCGCCGGGGCCGGCCCACGTGCCACGTGGCCTTCGGCGAGGACGTGGCGATCCTGGCCGGCGACGGCCTCTTCGCGGAGGCCTTCAACCTCGTGCTGAGCCGTCAGAGCGGCGAGTGCGCGGCGGTGCTCGCCGCACTGGCCGAGATCGCCGCCGCCGCCGGCGTACAGGGCATGGTCGGCGGGCAGTACATGGACGTGGCCGGCGAGACGGCCGCCGACGACGACCTGCGCACGCTCCACGCCCTGAAGACGGGCCGTCTGATCCAGGCGGCGGTCGTCTGCGGCGCGCTGCTCGGCGGCGCCGCCGACGTGGGACCGCACCGCGCGTTCGCCGCCGAGCTGGGCCTGCTCTTCCAGATCGTGGACGACATCCTCGACGAGACGGGGGCCGTCGACGAGCTCGGCAAGAGCGTCGGCAAGGACCGCGCCCTCGACAAGGTGACGTACGTCTCCCGCTTCGGCATGCGTCGCGCCCTCGAGCTGGCCGACAGGTCGGAGCGCCGCGCCCGGGAACTGCTCGGCGCCCTGGGCGGCGACACCGCCGACCTCGCCGCGATCACCACCTTCATCCACGACCGCCGCTGGTGACCCTCGCCGGGCCCGGGGTCGGCGAGGGTCCGGTGCTATACTGCGGTGACGATGCGGTATCTGGACCAGATCTCAGAGCCCGCCGACCTCCGACAGTTCTCCGAACGCGAGCTCAGTGCGCTGGCGGACGAGGTCCGCGAGGCCATCCTCGCCTGCGTCAGCGAGACCGGCGGCCACCTGGCCGCCAGCCTGGGCACCGTGGAGCTCACCGTGGCCCTGCACAGCGTGCTCGACAGCCCTCGCGACCGCATCGTCTGGGACGTCGGTCACCAGTGTTACGCGCACAAGCTGCTCACGGGGCGGCGCGAGCGCTTCTGCTCCATCCGGCAGTACGGCGGGCTCTCCGGCTTCCCCAACCGCGACGAGTCGCCGCACGACGTCGCCGGCACCGGCCACGCGTCCACCTCGATCAGCTACGGCCTCGGCCTCGTCGAGGCGGCACGCCTCGCCGGCGAGGGCGGCGGCAAGGTCGTCTGCGTGCTGGGCGACGGCGCGCTGACCGGCGGCGTCGCCTTCGAGGCGCTCAACCAGGCCGGCCACCTGCGCACGCCGCTGGTGGTCATCCTCAACGACAACGAGATGTCGATCCGCCCCAACGTGGGCGCGCTCCAGCTCTACCTCAACCGCATCCGGCTCGACCCCACCCTCACGCGTCTGCGCGAGGACCTGGAGCATGGCGTGGCGAAGATCCCCGCCATCGGCCGCCAGGCTTACCGTCTGGGCAAGGACGTCAAGGGGTCGATGAAGGCGTTCTTCGTGCCCGGCCTGCTCTTCGAGGAGCTCGGCCTGGCGTACATCGGCGTGGTCGACGGACACGACATGCACGCCCTGCGCGAGAGCATCCGCCAGGCCATCGAGACGCCCCGGCCGGTGGTCGTGCACATCAAGACGGTCAAGGGCAAGGGCTACGAGCCCGCCGAGTCGCGGCCCGACGCGTATCACGGCACCGGGCCGTTCCACATCGGCAACGGGGTCTGCAAGGCGGCCGCGGTCGGGACCACCTACACGGAGGCGTTCGGTGAGGCGCTGGTGCGCCTCGCCGAACGCGACCGGCGCATCGTCGCCATCACCGCCGCGATGACGCAGGGCACCGGCCTCGAGGAGTTCGAGCGCCGTTTCCCCGACCGCTTCTACGACGTGGGCATCGCCGAGGAGCACGCCGCCGTGTTCGCGGCCGGCCTGGCGATCGGCGGCATGCGGCCGGTGCTGGCGCTGTACTCCACCTTCCTGCAGCGCGCCTTCGACATGCTCATGCAGGACGTCGGCCTGCAGGGCCTGCCGGTCACGTTCGCGGTGGACAGGGCCGGCCTCGTCGGCGACGACGGCCCCACGCACCACGGCGCCTTCGACCTCTCCTTCCTGCGCCTCGTGCCGGGCATGACGGTCATGGCGCCGTCCAGCCTGGAGGAGCTCCAGCGCATGCTGGCCACCGCCCTCTCCCTGGACGGTCCGGCCGCGCTGCGTTACCCGCGCGGTCTCGCCGCGCCCTTCACCCGCCTGGAGGAGATCGAGCCTCTGGAGGTGGGCGCCGGGGTCGTGCTCCAGGAGGGCGCCGACGTCGCTCTGGTGGGCGTCGGCACCGGCGTCGGCATCGCCCGCGAGGCGGCCCAGCTGATGGCGGCCGAGGGCGCCGCGCCCACGGTGGTCGACGCGCGCTTCGTCAAGCCGCTCGACACGGGGCTGCTGCAGCGGCTTGCCGCTGCGCACCGCCGTCTGGTCACGGTGGAGGAGAACACGCTCACCGGCGGGTTCGGCAGCGCGGTGCTGGAGGCCGTGGGGTCGGGCGTCGACGTCGTCCGTGTCGGACTGCCCGATGCGTTCGTGCCGCAGGGCGAGCGCACCCGTGTGCTCGCCGACGTCGGCCTCACGGCGCAGGCGGTGGCGCACGCGGCGCGCGCCCGGACGCCGGCCCTCACCCGCGTCACCTGAGGCCGCCGGTGGGCGAGCGCCTCGACGCGCTGCTCGTCGCGCGCGGGCTCTTCGCCACGCGCGCCCAGGCGCGCGCCGCGGTCCTCGCCGGCGAGGTCTCGGTGGACGGGCGGGTGGTGGACAAGCCCGGGACGCAGGTGCGGCCGGACGCGGAGCCGGTGGTCGCGGCGCGGCGGCGCTACGTCTCGCGCGGCGGCGACAAGCTCGACACCGCGCTCGCCCGGCTCGGAGTGGACGTGAGCGGGGAGGACTGTCTCGACCTGGGCAGCTCCACCGGCGGCTTCGTCGACCGGCTGCTGCTGGGCGGGGCGGCGCGCGTGATCGCCGTGGACGTCGGCTACGGACAGCTCGACTGGAGGCTGCGCCGGGACCCCCGGGTCACCGTGCTGGAGCGCACCAACGCGCGGCGGCTCACGCCGGAACGTCTCCCGTTCCGGCCCTCGTTCGTCACCGCGGACCTCTCGTTCATCTCCCTGACCGTGGCCCTCGGGCCGGTGCTAGAATGCCTGCGCGAGGGCTTCCGCGGCCTCGTGCTCGTCAAGCCCCAGTTCGAGGCCGGACGCGAGCGGGTCGGCAGGGGAGGCGTGGTGCGCGACCCCGCCGTCCACCGCGAGGTGCTGGGGCGGGTGGCGGGCTGGCTGCAGGGCCGGGGCGCGCTCGTGTGGGGCGTGTGCGACTCAGGACACCCGGGACCGAAGGGCAACGTGGAGTACTTCATCCTCTTCAGCGACGCGGCGTCCGCCGCCGCGGCGCCGCCGGCGACGGAGGAGCTCGTGGAGCGGGCGGTGGAGGCGGCCCATGGGTGAGCAGCCCCTGCGCCGCGTGGCCGTGCTCACGCACTACCTCACCGAGGCCACCGCCGCCGCGCTGGCGCAGCTGGCCGCGGCGGCCGGCCGGCTCGGCCTCGAGCTCATGCTGCCGGCCGACGAGGCCGCCAAGCACCCGGCGGCGGCCGGCCTCGGCTACCGCGCGGTCGAGGAGGCGGAGCTGCGCGCCGCCGACCTCTGCCTCGTCTTCGGCGGCGACGGCACGATCCTGCGCAGCCTCTCCCGGCTGCTCGGCACCGCCGTCCCCACCCTGGGCGTCAACTACGGCAACGTCGGCTTCCTCGCCTCGCTGCCGCGCGAGGGCTGGGAGCCGGGGCTGGAGGCCGTCCTCGGCGGCGACTACCGCGTCGTCGAGCTCCTGACCGTCGACGTACGGCTCAACGGGGAGCAGCGCAGCGCCGTCAACGACGTCATCCTCAGCCGGCTCGCCCCGCGGCACGTGCTGCAGCTCGAGTACGAGGTGGCGGGGGTCACCGTGGGCCGCATGTTCTGCGACGGCCTCATCATCGCCTCGCCCACCGGCTCCACCGCCTACAACCTCTCCTGCGGCGGCCCCATCGTGGAGTGGAACGCCGACGTGCTCGTGCTCAACTTCATCGCCCCGCACTCGCTGGGGTTCCGCCCCGTGGTGCTGCGCCCGGAGCACGTGATCACGGCCCGCAACGTCTCGCCCCAGCAGGAGTGCGAGGTCGTGGCCGACGGCGACGTGGTCGGGCGTCTGTGCTGCGGCGACGAGGTGCGCGTCACGGCGGGGCGCCAGGTCGCGCATCTCCTCATGCAGAGCGAGGGCTCGTTCTACCAGAACGTCGAGGAGAAGCTCTTCGACCGCCGCGATGCTCGCTGAGCTGAGCATCGACGACCTCGTCCTCATCGCCGCCGCGCGGCTGGAGCTCGCGCCGGGCCTCAACGTCATCACCGGCGAGACCGGTGCCGGCAAGAGCCTGCTGGCGCAGGCGGTCGGCCTGCTCCTGGGGCAGCGGGGCGGGGAGGAGCTGGTCAGGCCCGGCGCGGACCGGGCCCTGGTGCAGGCGCTCTTCGTGAGCGGCGACGAAGAGCTGGCGGTGGCGCGGGAGCTGCCGCGCGGCGGTCGCTCGCGCTCACGTATGGACGGCCTGCTGAGCAGCGCCGCGGCCGTCGAGGAGGCGCTGCGGCGCCGCCTCGCCTTCTACGGCCAGCTCGAGCACACGCGGCTGCTGCAGCTCGAGCGCCAGCTCGACCTGCTCGACGGCGCGGCGGCCGCCCAGATACGGCCGCTCAAGCAGGCGTACGAGCGTGAGTACGCCCGCGCCCGCGCACTCACGCGAGAGCTGGCCGAGCTGCGCGGGGCCGGGCGCGACCGGGAGCGCGAGCTCGACCTGCTGCGCTACCAGATCGCCGAGATCGAGGCGGCCGCGGTCGAGCCCGGCGAGGACGAGCGCCTGGCCGTCGAGCGTGAGCGCGCCCGGCACGCCGGCAGGCTCCTGGAGCGCACCGGAGGCGCGCTCCAGCTCCTGGCCGGCGAGTCAGAGGCCGCCGCCCTCGACGGCGCCCGCGTGGCGCAGCGCCTCGTCGGCGAGGCGGCGCTGCTGGACGCCAGCGTCGCGCCGCTGGCGCAGCGGCTCGATGCCCTGGTGGCGGAGCTCGACGACCTCGCCGCTGCACTGCGCGACTACATCGACACGCTGGACGTGGACGCGGCGCACCGCGACGCGCTCGAGCTGCGCCACGACAAGCTCACCGAGCTGATGCGCAAGTACGGCGGCTCGGCCGACGAGGTGCTCGCCCACC
>JAAYBE010000270.1 GCA_012719015.1 Actinomycetota bacterium | reverse complement strand
TGCTCGTGGGGTTCCGCGCCCGCGACATGGCGAACGTGCCCGGGGTGGGTCTCGCGACCGCCTGGGAGACGTCCGCCGACGGCAAGGTCTGGACCTTCACCGTCACCGACAGGTCACGGTGGCACGACGGCCGTCCGGTGACCGCCAGGGACGTCGCCTTCACGTTCACCTACATGATCGAGAACAAGATGGGCATGTTCATCGACTATCTCCGCTACATCGAGAAGGTGGAGGCGCCGGACGACACGACGGTCGTGTTCACCTGCTCGCGGCCCAAGGCCAACATGCTCGCCCTCTGGATCCCGATCCTGCCCGAGCACATCTGGAGCCACATCAAACCGGAGGAGGCCGAGAAGACCTTCGCGAACCCGCCGCCCATCGTCGGGTCCGGCCCCTTCCAGGTCGTCGAGTTCAAGAAGGGCGAATACGTGCGCCTCGCGGCGAACAAGGAGTACTGGAAGGGGGCGCCCAAGGTCGACGAGGTCATCCTCCAGACCTACCAGAACCAGGACACGATGGCGCAGGACCTCAAGGCCGGCGTCATCCAGACCGCCTGGAACATCCCCCCGGCGCAGTTCGACGCGCTGGACCGCGAGCCCGACCTCGAGTCGATCAGGGCGGTGACGGTCGGGCTCGACGAGCTCGGCTTCAACTGCGCCGACAGGAAGGAGTACCCCCGGTCGACGGGTCACCCCGTGCTGCAGGATCCTGCCTTCCGTCGCGCCCTCCAGTGGGCCGTGGACAAGGAGAAGATCGCCGCGCTCGCCTACGGGGGCAACGCGACGCCCGCGGACGCGCTGGTGACGGGCGACTACTACTCCTCGGACGCCGACTTCCACTGGACGCCCCCGGGCGACAGCGCCTACACGTTCGACCTGGACGAAGCCCGTGCGGCGCTCGATGCGGCAGGCTACCCGGACGCCGACGGCGACGGGATCCGCGAGTACCGAGGCAGGCCCATCAAGCTGCGGCTGTACGCGCGTACCGAGTCGGCCGCCAGTCAGACCTGCGGCAAGCTCATCACCGGCTGGTTCAAGGAGGTCGGACTCGACATCGACTACCGGGTGATGGCGGAGGGCGCGCTCGGCGACCGGCAGTACAACTACGAGCACGACGAGTTCGCCCCGGACTTCGACATGTTCATCTGGGGCTGGGGCGGCGACGTGGACCCGAACTTCATCCTCTCGGTGCTCACCACCGGCTCCATCGAGAGCTGGAGCGACTGCAACTGGTCCAACGCGGAGTACGATGAGCTCTTCCTCGAGCAGCAGACGACGATCGACCTGCGGGAGCGCATCGCCCTCGTCCACCGGATGCAGGAGATCGTCTACCGGGAGTCGCCCTACATCCCGCTCGTGTATCCGCTCGACATCATGACGGCCGACACCGGCAGGTGGACGGGGTGGGTGCGGGCCAACGAGGGGCGCGGGGCCTGGTGGTACAACACGCTGCCGGACTCCTACGTCGCCGTCCATCCCGTCGAGGACCGGGGCGAGGCCCCGGGCGGCGGGAGGACCGGACTGGTCATCGGGCTGGTGGCCGCGGCCTGCGTCGTGGCCGCGGTCGTGGCGCTGGCGCTGCGCCAGGGCCGCCGGCGATCCGAGGTCGAGTAGCGGCGCCTGCGGCGCGCCCGTCAGGCTCCGGGGCCGCCGGGGCCGCTGACGACGCTGCCGGCGGTCTCGCCGCCGTCCATCACGATGACCGAGCCGGTGAAGAAGGCGGCCTCGTCGCAGGCGAGGTAGGCGAACAGGCCCGCCAGCTCCGCCGGCGTCGCATGGCGGCCGAGCGGGATGCGCTCGTTCACGGCGGCGAGCATCTCGGGCGTGTACTCGGCCTCCTGCATCGGCGTGAGCACGTAGCCCGGGCAGACCGCGTTCACCCGGACGGTCGGCGCCCACTCGAGCGCCAGCGAGCGGGTGAGCGCCACGAGTCCGGCCTTGGAGGCGTTGTAGTCGGCGTAATAGCGGTAGCCGACCAGTGCGTTGGTCGAGGCCGTGAAGATGATGCAGCCGCCGTCCGCCGCCAGCATCCTGGTGGCGGCCGCCTGCGCCGTCCAGAAGGCGCCGCTCAGGTTGGTGGCGATCACCTGGTCCCATTGCTCGGCGGAGATGTCGGCGGCCCGGCTCCTGAGGCTCACGCCGGCGTTGGCGATCAGGACGTCCGGCGTGTCGATGCGCGCGAACGCCGCCTCCACCTGGGCGCGGTCGCTCACGTCGCAGGGGATCACGCCGGGGCCCGGCGTCCGCGCCAGCACGACCACGTCGCAGCCCTCCTCGCGGAAGCGCTGCGCGGTCGCCGCGCCGATCCCGCTGGTCCCGCCGGTGACCACCACCCGCTTCCCCGCCAGCCCCTTCATCGTCGCCCTCCGCGTCGCTTGACCGTGGCCGCGCTCCGTCGCCGTGGTGGCGCCATGTGCACGGCGCTGCCGCCACCCTCTATCCTATCCGCGCGTCGAAGCTCCGAGACCCTTCATCGGCGTGGCCGGCGACACGAACGGCTGTCGCCGGTGCCCCGGATCGTCCCCCTGGACCGGGCCTCCCCACTGCGTGGCGGTGGGTATATACGGGAGGAGAGAGAAACGACCCACGACCTTGCGATCCTGTCGCGAGCGGAGGACCACGGATGCACACGACACCTCCGGTGACCATCTACTCCCTGACGACCTGCGGCTGGAGCCGCAAGGCGAAGGAGTTCTTCAAGCAAAGGGGCGTCAAGGCGTTCGTGATCGAGTACGACACCGCGGGACCTGCCCTGCAGCAGAAGATCTCGGCCGAGATGCACAAGGAGGGCGCGGAGGGTTTCCCGTTCGTGCGCATCGGCGGCCGGGTGGTCAAGGGATACGACCCGGCCGCGTACGAGAGGCTCCTGAAGGGGGCCTGAGTGCGTGGTCGCCCGGCTGCGCACAATGCCCCGTGATCCGACTGTCTCGCCGCCGCCGAGACAAGGCGTCCGGGCATCCGCCATCGAATACGAGACTGTTAGGTCCGCCCCGCAGTGGAGCACACCGAGTGAGGCCCGCGAAGAGGCCGCGCCCGGTGTTCAGTCTCCGCGCGGCGGAGGCCGGACGACGAAGAGACGAGAGACACGACCCGGTCGCGTCGCGGAGGCCCCGCGGGGTGCTCGACGCAGCCGGGAGAGACCATGAGGAGAGCCAGGTGGCCGATCAGCGTGTGTCCGTGGTGCTGTACGCTCTGAGCACGTGCCCGTGGAGCCGCAACGCGCGCGCGTGGCTGGACAACCGCCACATCACGTATGACTTCATCGATTACGACCTTGCCGCCGAGGACACGCAGGCCCACATCCAGCAGGAGATGCTGGGCCGCGGAGCGTCGGCGTTCCCGTTCGTCAAGTTCGGCGACTCCGACTTCATCATCGGCTATAACCCCGACGCCTTCGCGCGGCTGCTCGGACTGCCCAAGGACGCGGAGCTCGAGACGGACGAGAGTGAGGCTGCGCTGGAGCGGGACGGTGCGTCAGGACAGGGGGGCTCACAGGGCGCTGCAGGCGGGGACTGAAGCACGGAAGGAGTCTGAGGCCTGGTCGGGGTGGGCGGATTTGAACCGCCGACCTCTCGGTCCCGAACCGAGCGCTCTACCAAGCTGAGCCACACCCCGACGCGGGGACGGATTCTACCCAAAGACGACGGGCGGCGCTACCGCTCGGTCCCCCCGTGTTCATCCCGAACACAAACGCACACTTCATTCCATTGACAATCATCACCGTTCATCGGTAGAGTCGGCTGCGGAGGGCCGCCCGGATGCGGGGCGCTCCACGGGGTATGTGGTGCGGTCCCGTGCACGGCGGCGCAGATCTTCTCTCAAGGGGGAGCCATGAGGCTGACCGGCAGAGCGATCCTGATCACCACCGTCGTCCTTCTGATCTTGCTGGTGGCCGCCGCCGCGGCGGTCGCGGCCAAGCCGTCCAAGGTGATCATCATCACCATGGACCAGATGAAGCCGGGCTACGTCAACGCCTATGACATGACCAACATGAAGTGGCTGCAGAAGAAGGGCGTCCACTTCAAGAACGCCTACGTCGGCCAGCTCGCCTCGACGACCGTCGTGTCGCACAACTCGATCGTCAGCGGGCAGCTGCCCAAGCACCAGGGGTGGTCCGACGAGGTCATCCGTGACGTGGACGACGTCCTCGGCTACGGCGCGGGCGCCATCATCACGATCGGCGACCTCACCTACGACCAGTACACGCAGATCATCGAGTACTACGGCTATCCCAAGCTCGGGGACTACATGAAGTGGAAGTACCCCGACGCGACGGTGGCCTGCTTCGGTGAGAAGTACTACCAGGTCGCGTCGACCGCCGCCTCGAGCGCCGACTGGTACATGACCTTCGGCGGCAAGAAGAACGTCGCCGACCTGCCCAACGCCGACGACTTCCCGTGGACGGGCAAGTACCGGACGGCCGATCCGGCCGGCGGCGTGCCGGACTACATCCTCAACGACGACCGCTTCAAGATCAGCTCCGGCAACGCCGACGACAAGTACGGCACCAACGTCGATTGGCCGGCCTGGACGTATCCCGAGGACGGCCGGCACGTGCCCGGTCCTTACGACGAGCACCTGAGCGGTGACGACTGGGTGGTCGACGGCGCCATCAAGCTGATCGAGAACGATCCCTGGTCGGCGATGCACCTCAACTTCAGCGGCATCGACAAGATCGGGCACATGTACGGCGGCGGTCCGGTCGACACGCTGGCCAATTTCGAGAAGTACAACCCGGCCGGTGTGTGGCTCGACATGGTCCACATGGCCTTCATCGCCAAGAACGCCGACAAGCAGGTCGGCAGGCTGATCGCGGCGCTGAAGAAGTCCGGCGACTGGAACAAGACGCTCTTCGTCGTGCTCGCCGACCACGGGGTCGAGGCGGCCACCAAGGCCTGGTACGGCATCACCGACCAGCCGGACATGGGTTACGACGCCTGGTTCTACGATCCCAACGAGATCTGTGCCAACACGGCGTACGGCCGCCCCGGCAGCAACAACGAGGCCATCCTCGGCCCGCTCAACGCCGACGGCAACCTCGCCTACAGCTACCAGTCGGTCATGATGGAGGCGTGGCTCATCAAGCAGTCCGTGGCCAAGAAGCTCCACACCGCTCGCGTGATGAGCACCATGGACGGAGTGCTCGCGACGTACATCCGCTTCGGCGACCGCTACCAGCTGGTGTGGAACCTGCCGAAGAAGAAGATGACGGCGTCGGAGTACACGTGGTGGAAGGCCAACGCCCAGAAGCTCGTCGACACGATGGCGTGGAAGGGCGCCGCGGACGTGATCGGGCTGCTCAAGGACGGCGTCAGCTACGGCGGCGCCTACGGCGACCACGGCGGCGCCACCAAGGGCTCCCAGCGCGTCCCGATGGTGTTCTGGGCCAAGGGGATCAAGCCCAAGGTCAGGGCGGAGAAGTTCCGTCTCGTCGACGTCGTGCCGACCGCGCTGCGCACGATGGGCATCCCGCAGCTCGCCCCCATGGACGGCAAGGCCTACAAGCTGGCCTTCTGAGCCACGCCGGGCAGAGCGACTGAGTCAGTCAGCGGGCGGGGCGGCCGTGCGGCCGCCCCGCCCGCTTCACGTACGCTCGGCGACAGGAGCGGCGGGGAAGAGGCGCAGGTCCGTCAGAGGACGGAAGGAGCGGGTCAGGCCGCTCCGCGGCCGCCCGCGCCGGCGCCGACGGTGCGTCCGAGCGAGGCGAGGAGCTGGCGGATGCCGGCGTTGACGGCCTCGGCGGTCTCGTGCACGGCCGCCTTCTCCGGGTAGATCTCGTAGAGCTCGCGCTGCTCCGGCGGAGTCACGTTGGGCATCACCACGTTGCCGCCCCGCTGCAGTCCGTGGACGCGTCCGCCGGCCTTGTCCGCCAGGGAGAGGGCGGTGGTGGCCGGCAGGTTCGAGTCCGGTCGCGCCAGGCGCGTGAGCGCGAGCACCCTGCAGGTCGCCAGCTCGGTGTTGGCGGCCTGGTCGTCGGGCCAGTCGCCCTCTGCGGTGCGGCGCGCGAACTCCTGACCCAGCGGCGTCGCGGGATGGGGCAGGTACGGACCGATCCCGATCATGTCCATGTCCATCCCGCGGAAGATCTCGATGTCGTCGGCGATGCTGGCATAGGTCTGGCCGGGGATGCCGACCATGATGCCCGTGCCGGCCTCGTAGCCGAGCTCCTGGAGCCTCCTGAGGATGCTCATCCGGTCGCTGACCCGTCCCGGCAGGTCCGGATGGATGCGCCGGTAGAGGCTTTCGTCGGAGGTCTCGAAGCGCAGCAGGTAGCGGTCGGCGCCGGCCTCGCGCCAGGCGGCGAGCTCCTCGTCCGGACGCTCGCCGAGGCTGAGCGTGATCGCGGAGACGGCCGTCTCGGAGCGGATGCGACGCAGCGCGCGGGTCATCCACTCGCCGGTGATGCCGTAGTCCTCACCGGACTGCAGCACCAGCGTGCCGTAGCCGAACTCCACGGTCTTGTGGGCGCACTCGAGCAGGACGTCCTCCGGGATACGGTACCGCTCGACGCCGCGGTTGCCCGCGCGGATGCCGCAGTAGGTGCAGCCGCGTACACAGTAGTTGCTGATCTCGACGAGGCCGCGGAGATGCACGGCGTCGCCGACGTAGCGGCGACGCGTCTCGTCCGCCGCGGCCCAGAGCTCCTGCAGCCGCGTCTCGTCCGTCTCGCGCAGCCAGTGCTCGATCGCCTCCCGCGTCAGGGAGTCGGCCACGCCGAGGGGAGGGGCGGCGCTCATATCAGCAGAGGTCGTCGACCGCGACGTCGGCGGGCAGCTCCGCGGTCACGGCTGCCGCGGTGGGGTGTCCGGCTTGCCGCGCCTGCGCCGCCCGCAGCGCCTCGAGAGCGGCCGGGAACGGCTGCAGGGCACGCTCGAAGATGCCCAGGCTGAAGGCGATCACGAGACCGTAGTTGGTGATCGGCACTCCCTGCTCGCGGCAGCGCATGATGCGTCCCAGCATGGCCCTCCGGTTGAAGGTGCAACCCCCGCAGTGGATGACCAGATCCCAACCGGTGAGATCCTCGGGGAAGTCGTGCCCCTGCATGTGCTCGATGTTGAGCTTGCCGCCCACATACTGGGTGAGCCAGCGCGGGATCTTGACCCGGCCGATGTCCTCGGCGATGGGGTGGTGGCTGCAGGCCTCGGCGATGAGGATGTTGGCGCCGCTCTTCAGTCCGTCCACCGCGAGCGTGCCCTCCACCTGGCTCACGAGGTCGCCCTTGAAGCGGCTGAAGAGGATGCTGAAGCTGGTCATCGGCACCTCGGGCGGCGTGTCGGCCGCCACTTTGAGGAACGCCTGCGAGTCGGTCACGACCAGCCGCGGTGGCCGGGTGAGCCGGGCCAGCGCGTTGTGCAGCTCGCGCTCCTTGACCACCAGCGCCATGGCGTCGCTGTCCATCAGGTCGCGGATGCTCTGTACCTGCGGCAGGATCAGGCGTCCGCGCGGCGCCTCCTTGTCGATGGGCACGACGAGGACGGCGAGCTCGCCGGTGGTGACCAGGTCGCCCAGGATCGACGGGTTGTCGATGAAGTCCGGCGGCGCGGCGTCGAGCAGCGCCTGACGGAAGTCGAGCACGCCGCGCCTCTCGTGGGCGGCCGTGAAGACGGGCTTGATCCTGAGATCCTCGAGGCGTTTGACCGGAGCAGGCCTCGTGACCATGTCGCTCTTGTTGAAGACCACGACGATCGGCGTCCCGCGCTCGAGGAACTCGTCGACGATGCCGTCCTCGTACTCGCCCCAGCTCCCGGCCTCCGTCACCAGCACGCCGAGGTCGGTGCGGTCGAACACCTGCATGGTGCGCCGGGCGCGCAGCTCGCCGAGAGTGCCGACGTCGTCGATGCCGGCCGTGTCGATGAAGAGCACAGGGCCGAGCGGCAGCAGTTCCATGGGCTTCTCGACCGGGTCGGTCGTGGTGCCGGCGAAATCGCTGACGATGCTGACTTCCTGTCGCGTGATCGCGTTCAGCAGGCTCGACTTGCCGACGTTGCGCCGGCCGAAGATCCCGATGTGGAGCCGCATGCCTTTGGGCGCGTCCATCAGGCTCATGGGGAGATCCTTTCCGTGTGCGTCAGTCCTGCGCGCCGCGACTGCCCATCCCCGGGGTGCCCAGGCGGCAGACGGCCTCCGCAGTGAGCAGTTCGTCGTACCGGTCCGCGGTGAGCACTCCGTCGGCGAGGACGACCTCCCGGACCGTCGCGCCGCGCTCGCGGGCACGGTGGGCGATGTCGCGAGCGGCCTCGTCGCCGATCTCGGGGACCAGCGCCGTGGCCGCCGCGGCCGAGGCGTGGACCTGGGCGGCGCAGCGCTCCTCGTCGGCCTCGAGTCCTTCGACGCACAGGCGACGCAGCGTCTCGTCGGCGTGGGCCAGCAGGCGCAGGCTCTCGAGGAGCCTGTCCGCCACCAGGGGGAGGAACGCGTTCAGCTCCAGACTGCCCGAGCCGGCGGCGACGGCGATCGTGGCGTCGCAGCCGAACACGTAGAGAGCCACCTGGCTCACGGCCTCGGGGATCACCGGGTCGATCCTGCCGGGGACGGCGGCGGATCCGCCCTGCCGGCGCGGCAGCCGGATCTCCCCCAGGCCGGCGTCCGGGCCCGAGCTCATCAGCCGCAGGTCGCCGGCGATCTTGAGCAGGGTCACGGCGTGCGTCTTGAGGACTCCGCTGACCTCGACGAGCACGTCGGCGTTCTGCGTGGCGTCCGTGAGGTTCTCGGCGCGGACGAAGCCGATGCCCGAGAGCTCGCGCAGCACGTCCACGACGCGGAAGACGTACTGCCGGGGGGCGGCGAACCCGGAGCCGATGGCGGTCCCCCCGAGGTTGACCACCCGGAGGCGCTCCTCGCATTTGTGGACGCGCCAGCGGTCGCGGTCGAGCGCCTCGGCATAGGCGCCCATCTCGCGGCCGAGCGTGGTGAGCACCGTGTCCTGACACTGGGTGCGGCCCACCTTGACCACGTGCGCGTACTCCTGCTCTTTGGCCCTGAACGTCTCCTGGAGGGAGACGACCTGCTCCTCGAGACCGTGCAGGAGGCCTATCGTCGCCAGGCGCAGCGCGGTGGGGTAGGTGTCGTTGGCGCTCTGATGGAGGTCGAGGTCCGCGGCGGGGGAGACCCTGTCGTATGAACCCGGCGTCTCGCCGAGCAGCTGCAGGGCGCGGTTGGCGAGCACCTCATTGACGTTCATGTTGGTGCTCGCCCCGGCCCCGCCCTGCAGACGGTCGACGACGATGTGGCCGTCGAGGGAACCGTCGGCCAGCTCGCGGCAGGCGCGCTCGATGGCCTCGGCCTTGGCGTCGTCGCCGGCCCAGACGCCGAGTTGACGGTTGGTCCTGGCGCAGGCGAGCTTGACCGCTCCGTAGGCCCGGGCCAGCTCGGCGTGGACCGGCAGTCCGGAGAGGGGGAAGCTCTCGAGCGCCCGCTCGGTGTGGGCGCCGTGCAGGCTCCCGGCCGGCACGGCGACCTCTCCGATCAGGTCATGCTCGATGCGTGTGTGGCCGCTCTCAGGGATGGTCGAACACCATCTTCTGGACGTGGACGCCCTCGACCGCGTTGAGCTTGGCCGCCATGGCGTCCGCCTGGGCCTCGTCGCCGAAGAACTCGATCAGCACGACCCCGCTCGGGGAGCAGTACGACTCGTCCACGTCGTGCAGTCCGATGCGGGTCTTGATGTTGCAGCCGAACTCGGTGAAGACAGCCTGTACGTCACGGGCTTCCTGCAACCGGTCGGTGACGTGGATCCCGAGGATGATGTGGTCGTCAGTCATGATGATCCCCTCCTTGGCCGCGATCCGATCGCGTGTGGGCTGGATGGTCTGTCTGGTCAGCAGAGCACGTCGCGCTTGCCGGCGCGCACCCGGTCGAGCATCTTCTCGGTGTGGGCGCGGCGGATGGGGTCCATCTCCGCGACCTTGCGCGCGATGGTCTCCTCGCCGACCCTGCGGGTCTCCGGGGCGCCGTAGTCGAGCAGGTACTCGAGGTAGGTACTGAGCGCGTTGGGGTCGCAGTGATGCTTGATGTCGCCCGGTTTGGCGAGATCCATGAAGTCCATGCCCGTGCGTCCCAGGCGGTAGCAGGCGGTGCAGAAACTGGGCACGAACCCGAGTTCGGAGATGTCGCGGATCACTTCGTCCAACGAGCGGTGGTCGCCGAGCTGGAACTGCGCCGCGTCGAACTCCTCATCCTCTTCGTAACCGCCGGGGTTGGTGCGACTGCCGGCGCTGATCTGGCTGATGCCGAGCGCGAAGGTCTCGCGGCGCAGGTTGGCCGTCTCGCGGGTGCTGAGGATCATGCCCGTGTAGGGGACGGCGAGCCGCAGGATGGCGACCAGTTTGCGGAAGTCGACGTCGCTCACCGGCTGCGGCGGGTGGCTCGCCATGTCCGAGCCGCTGGCCGGCTCGAGGCGCGGCACGCTGATGGTGTGCGGACCCACTCCGTAGGCGCGCTCGAGCTCGCGGATGTGCTGCAGCATGGCGAGGATCTCGAAGCGCCAGTCGGCGAGCCCGAAGAGCACGCCGATGCCGACGTCGTCGATGCCCGCCTCCATGGCGCGATGCATCCCGGTCACGCGCCAGTCGAAGTCCTTCTTCTTGCCGCCCACGTGCACCGCTTTGTACGTGGCGCGGTGGTAGGTCTCCTGGAAGAGCTGGAACGTGCCGATGCCGGTGGCCTTGAGGGCGCGGAACTCGTCCACCGAGAGCGGCGCGACGTTGACGTTGACGCGCCGGATCTCGCCGTTGCCGCGCTTGACGTCGTAGACCGTCGCGATGCTGTCCAGCACGTACTGGAAGCCGTTCTCCTTGGGGTAGGACTCGCCCGCCACGAGCAGCACGCGCTTGTGTCCCTGGTCGACCAGCACCTCGACCTCGTGCCGGATCTCCTCCTGCGTGAGCGCGCGGCGCCGGAGCGCCTTGTTGCGCACCCGGAAGGCGCAGTAGAGGCAGTCGTTGGTGCAGAGGTTGCTGATGTAGAGCGGCGCGAACAGCACGAGGCGCGCGCCGTAGATGGCCTCCTTGACCTCGCGTGCGGTGGCGAACAGCTCGGCCATGAGCTCGGGGTCGCTGATCGACGAGAGCACCGCCACCTCGTCCATGTCCAGGCCCTTGAGCTCTTCGGCCTTGGCGAGGATCTCGCGTACGCGGCCGGCATCCTTGGTCGATGCGGCGCGCAACGCGTCCTCGACGGCGGCGTCGTCGATGAACGTTCCCTTCTCTACTACGGCTGTCATGGACAACTCCCTCGGTTAGACAGCTTCAGGCTCGGCACAATCGGCCGTGGCCGGGATCTCGAAACTGAACTCCGCCCACTCGCCCTGCTCCGAGTGGGCCGTGATGCGGCCCTTGTGCAGCTGCACGATGCGCCAGGAGTTGTACAGCCCGACGCCGGTGCCGCGGCGGCTCTTGAGGGCCGGATCGTCGAGGCGCGAGAAGCGGCGGAAGAGCTTGTCGCGCTGGTCGCGGCTGAATCCGGGGCCGCTGTTCCACACCGCGATCCTGAGGCGGGGTTCGCCGCGGTGGTCGGTGAACACCTCCGCCTTGACGCGGATGTCGCCGCCCTCGTTGCCGTACTTCACGGCGTTGTCGAGCAGGTTCACGGTCACGATGCGCAGCAGGTTGGGGTCGCAGCACACCGGGGGGAGGGCCGGAGAGGGGACGCAGACGATGAGCTGCATGCCGTGCGCGTCCGCCTGGGGGCGGACGATGTCGACGGCGTCGTCGAGCACCTCGCGCATCACGTCCACCTGGGAACGCGTCTGCAGCTTGAGCTCGCCGCCCTCGACACGGGCGAGGTCGAGGTACTCGCGCACCAGACCGAGGAGATACTGCCCCTTCCGGATCATGCTCTCGCACTTGGCGCGCTGCTCGTCCGTCAGATCGCCCAGATAGCCCTCGGCGAGGATCTGGGCGTCGGTGACCATGGAGGCGACCGGGCTCTTGAGCTCGTGACTCACGAACCCGAGCATCTGGGTGTAGGCGTGGTTGGCCTCCTCGAGCTGCTCGATGCGCCACGCCTTCTCGACCGCCTGGCTGAGCCGCTCGGTGATCGCCATCTGCAGCTCGATGTGCTGGGGGCCGTACGAGTGCGGCGTGCGTGAGCTGCGGAAGATGAACCCGACGACCCGCCCTTCGACGCTCAGCGGGCAGGTGAGGCTGGAGCGTACGCCCTCGCGGATGAGCAGGCGCGTGGAGCGGCTGCGCGGGTGCTCGCGGGCGTACGCCTCGAGGTCGCTGATGATGCGCGGGAGACCGTTGCTGAGCACCCTCAGGAGCGAACTGCCGCGGAGCGCCTCGCGGTAGCCGTCCCGCACGTGCAGTTCGTCGTATGTGGCGCGGTTGTAGTAGCTGGTGACGAACTCGTTGCCCTCATCGACGAAGGCCAGGCCCATGCGGTCGCAGGGGATGAGGGTCTGGGTGTGCTCGAACAGGTAGTCGACGATCGCGCGCAGGGAGGGGCGCGCAGCGATCTTCTGGTTCACGGTGTGGAGCAGCTCGCGCGCCTCCGGAGCGATCGGTCTCAGCGCGGCGCTGTCGCGGAACGGATCGACGTAGGTGACCGCGTGCTGCGGTGTGTGCTGTGGCTCGCTGGACATCGTCACTCAGTCTACTCGAACGGGCGGGCGAGCCGCCTTGACTCAGGTCAGCTCGCCCGCAGCGGCGTTGGTGGGGAGGCGCCGCCGGGGGACCGGCGGCGCCTCCACCATCCGTCGGCTCAGACGTCCTGGGGGATGTGCTTGCCCCGAGCCGTGTAGTCCGTATGCAGCAGCTTGTGGCTCTTCTCCCCGCACGGACCCTCCGTGAGGAACTCCGTGTAGGTCTGGATCACGGCCGGGTTCTCGTACGACTTGCGGATCTCGTACGCGGAATCCTCCGCGTAGATGGCCTTGGCGCGCGCGGCGCGGATCTCCGGGCTCGTGGGGATCGGCTGACCGCCGCCGCCCAGGCAGCCGCCGGGACAGGCCATGAACTCGACGAAGTGGCACTCGGAGAAGTGTCCGCCTGCCTTGATGTCGTCCATGACCTTCTTGGCGTTGGCCGTGCCGTGCGCCACCGCCACCTTGAGCGTGGCTCCGTTGAGCCAATCCCAGTTCGGCACGAGGTGCGCGAGGATGTCGGGCACCGGGCCGACCTGCGGGATGGTGATCTCGGCGTACTTCACGCCGTCGAAGCCGCGCACCGGCAGGATGTCGCCGTGCTCGTAGATGCTCTCGACCTTGAGGCCCGTGACCAGCTCGATGACGGTGCGCAGCGCGCTCTCCATCACGCCGCCGGTGGCGCCGAAGATCACGCCGGAGCCGGTGGCCGTGCCGAAGGGGTCGTCGAAGTCGCTCTTGGGCAGGCTCGGCACGTGCAGGCCGACTTCCTTGAACATCTTGCCCAGCTCACGCGTGGTGATGCCGAAGTCGACGTCCTGGTAACCCGAGTCGACCATCTCGGGCCGGTTGCACTCGAACTTCTTGGCCGAGCAGGGCATGAGCGCGCAGCTCACGATCTTGGCCGGGTCCAGTCCGAGCTTCTCGGCGTAGTACGTCTTGATGAGCGCGCCGAACATCTGCTGCGGGCTCTTGGCGCTCGAGGCGTTGGGCAGGTACTCGGGGTAGAAGTGCTCGAGGTACTTGACCCAGCCCGGGGAGCAGCTCGTGAACTGCGGCAGCGCCACGTCCGGATCCTTCTCCACCAGGGCCTTGTAGAGCCTCAGGATGAGCTCCGT
>JAAYBE010000269.1 GCA_012719015.1 Actinomycetota bacterium | reverse complement strand
CGATCCACTGAAGTTCAAGACCACCCAAACGACCAAGCGCTGGACCACCTACTGGTCGGACGCCCGCTACAACTACTCGCAGGGGCACCGCCGGACGACCACACACTGGACCAACTGGACGATCACCCTGGCCACCGGGGAGAGCAAGTACACGAAGACGGTGGAGGCCGCCGGGTTCCCCGGGTTCTGAGGGCGCGGGCGCGGCGGCGCCGGCCCGCCGTCAGTCGGGCCGGCGCATCCGCAGGTGCTCGCGCAGGTCGGCCCCGAGGACGGCGCGCAGCTCCGAATGGTCGTCGGCCGGCACCCGGACGAAGGTGAAGGCGAAGACGGGGTAGCGCGTGTGGTCGGTGGGGCGCAGCTCCAGCACGTGGGAGAAGCGGGCGGCGAAACCCTCGTGATCCACGGCCGCGATCGCCGCGAGGTCCACCGAGCTCGGCAGGTCGGCGACGATCAGCGCCGTGGTGCGGCCGGCCGTGCGCTCCGCGATGCGCTCCCAGTCCGGACGCTCGCCGCGCAGGAAGCAGCGGTAGGGGTCGACGCCGTGGGCGAAGTGGGCCAGGTCCGCGGCGCACCAGCCGCCGAAGCGCAGAGGGTTGACCTCGATGGGCGCGACGCGGCCGGCCGCGTCGATCCGCAGCTCGGCATGGACGGGGAAGTCGACGAGGCCGGCGCGGCGGCCGAGCTCCGTGAGGAAGCTCTCGGCCGGCGGCGTCAGGCGGGCGACGGTGTCGGCGTCGGTGAGGTACACGCGGTCGCTCACGTCCTCGGCCGAGGAGAAGGGGTGTGCGTAGACGTTGACGACCACGGCCGCGCCGTCCCCGTCGTAGTAGGCGTCCACGGCGAACTCCTCGCCCGTGATCGCCTCCTCCACGACGAAGTGCGTGAGGTCGAGCACCTGCTGCGGGTACAGGTCGCGCAGCGCCCCCAGCTCCCGTTCGATCAGGTCGACGGTGACCGGCCACGCCTCATGGGTGGCGACCACGTGCACGCCGAGGCTGAAGAAGCCCACGGCGGGCTTGACGACGAAGGGCGCCCGCAGTCTGCCCGGGTCGAAGTCGCGCAGCCCGTCGGCCGGCACGCCCACGTAACGGTAATCCGGGTGGAGGCCGGCCATCAGGTCGCGGAAGGCCAGCTTGTCCTTGAGCAGACCGACCTGGTGAGGCAGGGCCGAGCCTGAGAGGCGCCGGGCGACCCATCCGATCGCGTTCTCGGAGTTGGAGTAGACCCGTGCTCCGGGGAGGCGGGCGGCGGCGGCGAAGGCGTCGTCGTCGTGCAGCAGGGGAGCGAGGCGGGGAGGCAGCAGGCGCTCCGCGGTCGGCGTGCGGAGCACAGGCGCTCCCAGGCGGACGACCGAGGCGAGGAGGAAGTCGGAGACGTAGGGTTCTTCGAGGATGAACACCGGCGTGTGCTCCCGAGGTCGTGGCGAACGGCTCCGCACAGGATACCGGAGCGGCTCGGTGGCCCGCGCGGCGCATCCTCCTTGACGAGCGGGCCTCGCTGTGTCAGGTTCCCCCCGCGGCCGCCCGGCGCCGCTCGCCGGCGGCCGAGACGACTCACGAGGGGGCGGGCCGCCCGTGGCGATCGCACCGCTGCTGCCGCCGTGCGACCGCGTGGCGGCCCCGCCGCAGGACACAAGGGGGTCCCAGATGCACCTGCGGTCACGTCGGAACATCCCGTCGGTCGCCCTGCTGGCCGGCACGATCCTGCTTCTGCTGGCTCTGGCGCCGGCGGCCGTGGCCAAGCCGGTCAAACCCAAGCCGGCCAAGGCGAAGCCGGTCTCCTACCGGCGCCTCACGCGCAGCGGGGAGTGCCTGCGACCGTTCACACTGCTCGGCTACCTCGACGGCCGCAGGATGAACCTGCGGCGGGTCGCGCGTCGGGCGGT
>JAAYBE010000268.1 GCA_012719015.1 Actinomycetota bacterium | reverse complement strand
GCGATGCTCGAGGGCCTCCTTGGTGTCCACGATCAGCGCTGTCTCGTAGAGCAGCGCCCTCGCCGCCTCGAGGCTCACCTTCATGTCGGCCAGCATGGCTTTGACGGCGGTGAGCTCCGCGATGGGCGCCCCGAACTGGACCCGCTCGCCCGCGTACTTGGCGGCGGCGCGGCAGGCGGCCTCGGCGATGCCCTGCGCCTGTGCGGCGATCGCCAGCCGCGCCCCGTTCATGAGGCTCATCACGTAGGTGGTGAGCCCGCGACGGCGCTCCCCGACGAGCAGCGCCGGCGCGTCGTCGAACTGCAGCTCGCAGGTGGGGGAGCCGTGGATGCCGAGCTTGTCCTCGAGGCGGCGGATGCGCATGTGCTCGTCGCGCTCATAGAGGAACATGCTGAGGCCGCGGGCGTCGGTGGTCCCTTCTTCCGAGCGCGCCAGCACGAGGCTGATCTGGCCGCAGCCGTTGGTGATGAACCGCTTCACACCGTTGAGGCGCCAGGTGCCGTCCGGCTGCTCGGTCGCCTTGAGCTGCACGTTCTGCAGGTCGCTGCCGGCCTCCGGCTCGGTGAGCGCCATGCTCCCGGTGACCTCGCCGGCGGCGAAGCGCGGCAGGTACGCCGCCTTCATCTCCTCGTCGGCGAACTTGTTGATCGTCTCGCTGATGTCCTGGAGTCCGAAGATGTTCATCAGGGCGGGGTCGGCGCGGCTGACCATCTCGATGACCATCACGCTGACGGAGACGGGGAGGTTGAGCCCGCCGTACCTGCGCGGCAGGGTCATGCCCATGAGGTCGGCCTGCCGCAGGCGCTCGAGGCCCTCGGCGATGCCGCGCGCGTAGCAGACCTCCCCCGCGACCAGCTCGCTGCCGGCGCGGTCCACGTCCTCGGCGCGCGGCTCGATGTACTCGCCGGCGATCTCGCCGGCGATTTCCAGGACGCGCTCGTACGAGTCCAGCGCATCCTCGAAGTCCCTGGGCGCGTAGGTGAACTCGCGGGCCTGGGTGTAGTCGTCCTCGCGCAGGCGCACGACGCGCGCGAGCGCCAGGTCGCGCAGGGTCCGCCGGAGGTCGGCGTTGTCGGTGAAAAAATTGCTCACGACGCACCTCCGTCGGGGGCTGCGACGGGCGCCGTCCCGTCGGGCGCGGCGGTCCCGGCGCCCTTGGTCCTGTACGCCCGGATCAGCAGCGGGATGACCTTGTGGAGGTCGCCGACGATCCCGTAGTGTGCGACGCCGAAGATCGGCGCCAGCGGGTCGCTGTTGATCGCCAGGATGCGGGCGCTCTGGTCCATGCCGGCGCGGTGCTGCACGCTGCCGCTGATGCCGCAGGCGATGTAGAGCTTGGGGCGGACCGTGGTGCCGGTCTGGCCGATCTGATGCTCGTGGTCGATCCAGCCCGCGTCCACGGCGGCGCGGCTGGCGCCGACCACGCCGCCGAGCGTGCGGGCCAGCTCCTCGACTAGCACGAAGCCCTCGCGCGAGCCGACCCCGACGCCTCCGGCGACGACGATGCGCGCGCCCTTGAGGTCGACGCGCTTCTCCTCCCGCACGCGGTCGACCAGTCTGACGACGAAGTCGGCGTCGCTGAGCACGACGCCGTCGGCCGAGTGGACCGGTGACGAGGAGCGCTCGACCGGTACGGTGACGATCGTGCCGGTGCGGCCTTCGTCGGCGTCCGGCATGACCATCACACCCTCGCGCACCGTGGCCATCTGGGGCCGGTGCAGCGGGCTGATGATGGTGGCGATGATGTTGCCGCCGAACGCCGGCCGGATCTGATAGAGGAGGTCCCTGTGCTCCTCGCCCTTCATCGAGTGGTCGCCGATGCGCAGGTCGGTGCAGTCGGCGGTGAGACCGGTGCGGAGGGCGCTGGCCACGCGCGGCGCGAGGTCACGCCCGGTGGTGGTGGCACCGTAGAGGACGATCTGGGGCCGGTGTTCGCGGATGAGGGCGGTGACGACCTGCGTGTACGGCTGCGTCAGGTAATGGGTGAGGTCGTCGTGGCCGGCCAGGTAGACGATGTCGGCGTCGCGAGCGACGAGGGCGGGTGCGAGGGCCGTGACGGCCTGATCCGCCCCGATCAGCACGGCGCCGACCCGCACTCCGAGCCGGTCGGCGAGCTCGCGCGCGCGGCCGAGCAGCTCCAGGCTGACCTCGGCCGCCGCGCCGTCGTGCTGCTCCACGACGACCCAGACGTCGTTGCGCGTGGCGCCGTTCACGGGGGCGCCTC
>JAAYBE010000267.1 GCA_012719015.1 Actinomycetota bacterium | reverse complement strand
TACGGATGAAAGTCAAACTCTGGACCGCCTTCTTCCCTTGTGTCATCCTCCCCGTGGGTGCGAGTGACTGACGAAGCGAAGTGCAGGCCTTGAGGGGCACCCGACCTGCCGCGCGGCTTGGCCTCACTGAAGGCCCAACGATGCGCGCCCCGGTGTCGCGCTCGCACCCGCTCTCGCT
Organism: Actinomycetota bacterium; assembly: GCA_012719015.1. Classification (GTDB taxonomy): domain Bacteria; phylum Actinomycetota; class Thermoleophilia; order UBA2241; family UBA2241; genus CAIXSE01. The sequence goes on along the minus strand of JAAYBE010000267.1, from coordinate 1,758 downwards.
TGCATCACCTTCCAGTCCGCGACGAGACGCTCGTAGGCACGCTCGGCCTGTTCTGCGAGACGGCGCTCCCGCGTGTCGGCATCGGTGTTCCAGACGGGATCGGCCTGGGGGCCGCTCTTGCGTCGCGGCGCCCCCGCGGCGAGCTCGAGGCGGCGCAGCTTGCGGCGCACCATGCTGGGACGGGCGAAGGCGTAGTCCTCGCCGCGCGTGAGGAGGCACCAGCAGAGCACGCAGAGCTTGCGCGCCACGGCCACGGCGGCCACCTGACGGCCGCGGCGAGCGGCGACGCGCGCAGCGAAGGCGTGAAGAGGCCCGGGGCTGCGTGCCGCCGTCCAGGCCGCCTCGACGAGCACGTGCCGGGCCGCCGCAGAGCCCTCCTTGGAGAGTCGTCCATGGCGGGCCGGCTCACTGCCCGACTGGCGCACACGCGGGTGCAGGCCGAGGTAGCCGACGAGCTGGCGGGAGGTGGGGAAGCGGCGTGCGTCACCGATCACGGCGATGAGCGTCACGGCGGTGGTGACGTCGACGCCGGGGACGGTGAGCAGGCGCCGCACGTCCTCATCACCTTGCGCCTGCACGGCGACGAGGCGGTCGATCTCGGCCAGCTCCGCGCCGAGGAAGTCGAGCTGACGCAGGGCGGCATCGACGGTGAGACGCTCGTCTGCGGGCAGTTCTTGGGCGGCAAGCCAGATGCGTCCCTTGCGCCCGAAGGGATCGCTCGCCGGCGGGCGTCCCTTGAGGTTGCGGTGCAGCACCGCCGAGATCTCGTTCTTGACCTGCGTGCGACGCTTGACGAGCCCGCGACGACGTGAGACCAGGCGGCGCAGCATGCGCACGCGCTCGTCGCCCACCCAGACCGGCGGGATGAGGTCCGCAGCGAGCAGGTCGGCGAGCACGCGGGCATCGACCTTGTCGGTCTTCACGCGCGCATGGCTGATCGCCTTCAGTTGGCGCGCGTTGGCGAGCACGACCTCGCCCACGTGCGGCTCGATGAGCCGGGCGATCGCGAGCGCATTGCCGGTCGCCTCGAGCACCACCCGGTCGTCCCCCGCCAGACTGGCCGCGAACAGCTCGAGATCCTCGACGCTGGTGACGACGCGTCCCGCAGACCGCGCCCGGCCGCCGTCGGCGACGGCCACCTCGCAGAAGTCGCGGTGTACGTCGAGCCCGATCGATCTGCCCATCTGCTACCTCCCCAGCATCGCCTTGCGTGGCGGAAGACGGCGGGCGAGAACGACACGTACGGATCCGCGCTCATGAGCGCACCCGGGCTGGTCGCAGGGGCGGCCAGTTACACCAACGGGCTCGTAGCCCAACGAAGTCTATCGGCCTGCCCGACCGCGTTCTCCCAAAGCCCCTGTCCCGGAACCGGTGTCATCCTACGGCGGCCGGCGCTGGTCGGCAGGAGGCTCCTGGACCATTCTCATGCCGGTACACCACTGCCCAGGACGCTAACGCCGAGAACCTGTCTACAGGGGAAAGCCTGCTCGTCGAGGACATTGCGGGAGCGGCGTGGTGTTCGGATCCGCCCTCGGTATCGGCTTTTCTGGCAGCGCGGTTCTGCGCGTCAAGTTCACTGGAGAGCGAAAGCCGGAGGTGCGACGAGCCGTGAAGATGGTCGCTCTGTTGCTGGTGCGGATTCCGGGCCAAACCGATCACCTGTTCCGGACCAATCCGATCAGGCGTTCCGGGGTTTTCGATCACTTCTCTCGGCAAGGCGGCGTAGCGGCGACGTGAGGTAGGCCCGATGCGGCATCC
>JAAYBE010000266.1 GCA_012719015.1 Actinomycetota bacterium | reverse complement strand
TCGGCCAGGCTGACGACCAGGACCTCTTCCGCGACCTCCTCGCGTCGCACGCGCACCTGTTCCAGGCGCCCAGGGACGGGCTCACGCTGGTGGGCGACGCGCCGCTGCTCGTGGCCCGCTACCGGCGCATCAAGGGCAGCCCGACCGAGGCGGTCGAGGCGCTGCTCGCCGAACTGCTGGCGGTGCTGCCCGACGGTTCCGTGAGCGGTGCCCGCGTCACGGGCTCCGGCGGCCGTCTCGTCGGCGCCGCTCTTGAGGCCTCCTTCGAGAACGAGTTCAAGGCCATCGCCCGCGGCGTGGCCGCGCTGCATCCCGAGACGCAGACGGTCTTCGAGATGGGCGGCGAGACCTCCAAGTTCATCCGTCTGGAGGTGGACGACCGCGGCTGCGCCGGCATCATCGACTACCAGACCAACGGCGACTGCGCCGCCGGCACCGGCTCGTTCATGGACCAGCAGGCCAGTCGCCTCCTCTACGACATCGAAGACGTGGGCGACATCGTGCTCGACGCCGGCAAGGCGGCCAGCATCGCCGGCCGCTGCAGCGTGTTCGCCAAGAGCGACATGATCCATGCGCAGCAGAAGGGCTACCAGCCCCCCGAGGTGCTGCGCGGCCTGTGCGACGCGGTGATGCGCAACTTCAAGGGGACCATCGCCAAGGGCAAGGTCATCCAGGCGCCGGTGGCGTTCATCGGCGGAGTGGCCGCCAACGCCGGCGCCGTGCGTTCGCTGCGCGAGGCCTTCTCCCTCGACGGCGACCGGCTCTTCATCCCCGAATACCACACGAGCATGGGCGCGATCGGCGCGGCGCTGCTCGAAGCCGACCTCAGAGCGGCGCGCGAGCAGGCCGTCACCGGCCTCGACGTCGAGCGTCTGCCGGCCGCCGACTTCCCGGTGGCGGAGCCGCTCTCCATGGACCGCGTGATCCAGCTGAGCGACATGGCGCGTCCCTACGAGTTCGCCGACGACGACTCGGTGGTCGACGTCTACATGGGCATCGACGTGGGCTCGGTCTCCACCAACCTCGTCGTCGTCGACGACGCCGGCGAGGTGCTCAAGGAGATCTACGTGAAGACCGACGCCCGGCCGGTGGAGGTCGTGAACAAGGGCCTGGCCGATATCCGCGACGAGATCGGGTACCGCATCAACCTGCGCGGCGTGGGCACCACCGGCTCCGGGCGCGAGCTCATCGGCGAGCTCACCGGCGCCGACATCGTCACCGACGAGATCACGGCCCACAAGACGGGCGCCGACTTCATCGGCCGCAAGATCGGCCGCCGCTGCGACACGATCTTCGAGATCGGCGGCCAGGACAGCAAGTACATCAGCGTCCAGGACGGCATCGTGGTGGACTTCGCGATGAACGAGGCCTGCGCCGCGGGCACCGGCTCGTTCCTCGAGGAGCAGGCCGAGAAGCTGGGCATCGACATCATCGGGGAGTTCGCGGAGCTGGCTCTGGGTTCGCGGGCGCCGATCCGTCTCGGCGAGCGCTGTACGGTGTTCATGGAGCGTGACGTGATGGCCTACCAGCAGCGCGGCGCCCGACGCGACGACCTGGTCGCCGGCCTCGCGCTCAGCATCGTCACCAACTACCTCAACCGTCTCGTCCGCGACCGCCATGTGGGCGACGTGATCTTCTTCCAGGGCGGCACCGCCTACAACGACTCGGTGGCGGCGGCGTTCACGCAGGTCCTCGACAAGGAGATCATCGTGCCGCCGCACAACGGCGTCATGGGCGCGCTCGGCATGGCCCTGCTCGCCCGTGAGCGGGTGCAGCGTACCGGCGAGCCGACCACCTTCCGCGGCTGGGACCTGGAGCAGGTCGACTACACCGTCTTGGATTTCGTCTGCAAGGGCTGCTCCAACGAGTGCGACGTGCGCCAGTTCACCATCGAGGGCGAGAAGACCTACTGGGGCGACAAGTGCTCCGACCGCTACCGCAAGCCGGCCAAGGTCGACAAGGAGCCGGTGATCGAGGATCTGATCGCGTTCCGGGAGCAGGCCCTCATGGCGCCTTACGAGGCGGCGCGGGCGCGGGTCCCCGAGTCGGCGCCCACCGTCGGCCTGGCGCGCGCCATGTACAACTACGATCGGCTGCCGTTCTGGTCCGCCTTCTTCGCGGAGCTCGGGCTGCGGCCCGTGCTCTCGCCGGAGAGCGACAAGCAGATCAGGGAGGCCGGCGTGGCGCTCACCGTGGCGGAGCCGTGCTTCCCCATCCGGGTCGCGCACGGTCATGTACAGTGGCTGCTCCGCGAGGGCGTCGACTGGGTCTTCATGCCCAACCAGGTGAACGAGGAGACCGAGTTCGAGCAGTACAACTCGCACGCCTGTCCCTGGGGCCAGACGCTGCCGTTCGTCGTCAAGGCGGCGCCCGGCATCGAGCCGGAGAAGGAGAAGATCCTCTATCCGCGCGTGCGTTTCCGCGACGGGCGCGAGGGGCTGCTGCGCGACTTCGCCGAGACGGCCGCCAGGCTCGGCGTGAGCAGGTCGCGGGTCCGCCGCGCGTTCGACGCGGCCTACGCGGCGCAGGACGCGTTCCGCGCGGAGCTGCGCGAGGCCGGCGCGCGGGCGCTGGAGCGCCTCGAGCTCGCCGGCGAGCTCGGTATCGTCCTCGTGGGGCGCCCCTACAACATGTTCGACAAGGGCGTCAATATGGACATCCCGCGCAAGCTGCGCAAGTTCTACGGGGTGAACGTGATCCCGCTCGACTTCCTGCCCATCCGGGGCATCGACATCGATCCCATCGTCCCCAACATGTTCTGGAACTACGGCCGCAAGATCCTGCAGGCCGCCACCTACGTGCGCGGACACGACCATCTGCACCTGATCTACATGACCAATTTCAAGTGCGGCCCGGACTCGTACATCAAGCACTACGTGCGCGAGGCCTCCGGCAAGCCGTTCCTCTCGCTCCAGTTCGACGAGCACCAGAACGATGCCGGCGCCATGACCCGCTGCGAGGCGTACCTCGACAGCAAGGGGTTCCTGCGCTGGTGGTCGCAGGAGGCCGCCGACGAGGCGCGCGCGTGCAGGGAGGAGCTGGCCGGTGCCGTCTAGACCAGACACCGTCGAAGACCCCGGGATCCTGCAGGCGATCCGCGAGTACGGCCTCGAGGGCCGCACGCTCTACCTGCCGCAGATGCCCTACGGCGGCACGTACCTGCTGGCGGCCGCGATCCGCTCCATCGGTTTCGACGCCTGGCCCACGACCGACTCGGACGAGCGCACCCTCGACCTGGGCGCCCGCATGACGTCGGGCGACGAGTGCTACCCGCAGAAGATCACGCTGGGCGACTTCCTGCGCATCATCGAGGACGAGGGCAAGGAGAACGTCGCCTTCCTCATGCCGTCGGCGAACGGTCCCTGCCGGTTCGGTCAGTACCTGCACCTCGTGCGCGCCAAGTTCGACGAGCTCGGGTACGGCGAAGTGCCGATCATCAGCATCACGTCCAACGACGGATACTCGTCCATCGGCGAGTACTCGATGGATCTGGTGCGCACCGCCTGGAGGGCCGTCCTCGCCCAGGACATCCTCATGAAGCTCCTCCTCAAGACGAGGCCGTACGAGCGGGAGAAGGGGTCCACCGACCGCATCTACCATGAGAGCCTCGTCGACGTCGGTGAGGCGATCAGCCTGATGGGGGTCAAGCACAGGGAGCGCATGGACGCCGTCGAGGCCGCCATGCTGCGCGCCCGCGAGAGGTTCCGCGCCCTGCCGGCCGACTATGACGCCTCACGTCCGCTCATCGGAGTGGTCGGCGAGATCTTCTGTCGGCACAACACGTTCTCCAACTTCGACCTCATCCGCGTCGTCGAGGAGCAGGGCGGGGAGTGCTGGCTCTCGGACATCGGTGAGTGGGTCTGGTACACCGACGACGAGCAGCGGCGACGTCTCACCGAGCAGGGCAAGCGGCTCGGCAAGGACAACACGATCCGCTACATCAAGAGCGTGATCATGCGTCGCGACGAGCACCGGCTTTACGCCCCCTTCGCGGAGGACTTCATCGGCTACGAGGAGCCGCACGACGTGAAGGACGTGCTCGAGATGAGCAAGCCCTACCTGCCGTACACGGGGGCGCTGGGCGAGATGGTGCTGAGCAGCGGCAAGACGATCTACATGTACGAGAAGGGCGCCGACGGGATCATCGACATCAGCCCGTTCACCTGCATGAACGGCATCGTCGTCGAGGCCGTGTATCCGAGCCTCTCCAAAGACCTCGAGGACATGCCCATCCGCGTCTTCTACTTCGACGGCACGCAGGGCGATCTGGAGCGCGACGTCGGCATCTTCATCGAGCTCGCGCGGACCTACCAGCGCCGCAAGACCAAGGTGCGGCGCTACCCCGCCTGCTTCGGCGCCTGACGACCCTGACGACGGCCCTCCTGGCCCGTCGGGGGCGTGCTCCGCACACATCTGCCGGCCTCACCGCGCACACCCGCGCGTCTCGGGCGCACCGTGTGCGCAACGAAAAGGGCTCCTCGCCTTGGATCCCCGGTATTCTGGGCCGGAGCCGGGGAGGCGAGGAGCCCTGGGTCTCGCTCTCCGCGGCGAGGGGGGACGCCGCGGGCGGGACGGAAGAGCTCGGTCAGGAGCCGCTGGTGATCAGCGGCCGTAGAAGCGCTGGCCGGTGCTGGCGTCGAACATCGTGTCGACCGGCACCCTGACGTGGCCCCGGGCGTCGCCGTTGGGTGTACCCAGCACTGAAGCGGTGCCCTCGAAGAAACGGCCGATTGAGCGAAGGATACGATGCTGCATGGTGTTCACCCCTCCCGGGTCACTGTCCGTCGCAGCCTGCGGCGGACATTCTCTGGTCGTCGGACATCGAGCCCCTTCCCGCCCGTGGACCGCGGACGTCGCCTGGGCGGACCGCGGAGGTCGTGGTCACAGTGGCGAACCCGCGTCCGCTGCTGTGTCTGATCTGAGCCACGACCACCCTCCTCGGGGGAAAAGGTCTCACGTTGTGTATTGCGGCACAAATGATATTCCCAAGTGGAGGCCGTGTCAAACGGATTTCACGGCGGGCGTGCCGCGGGGGGCGGATGACCAAGGTCAAGCTCGCACTGCCGCCCGTGCGGGTACGCTTGCGGCAGGCGAACAGAGAAGCGCGCAACGCCGGACACGGGAGGAACGAATGGACGCGCAGAAGCCCCTCGTCGCTGATCTCGTCGCGATGGTCGACGTGGCCGAACAGGGCATCGTCAGCAAGGCGATCGTCGAGAACGAGCACCACAAGATCGTCCACTTCACCTTCGCCGACGGGCAGGAGCTGAGCGAGCACACGGCGAGTGTGCCGGCCGTCATCCACATCCTCCAGGGCGAGGGTACGGTGACGCTGGGCGGGGAGACGCACGAGGCTCGGCCGGGGATGCTCTATTACATGCCGGCCGAGCTCAGACACGCCGTGGTGGCGCGTGGTGAGCTCGTCTTCCTGCTCACGATGTTCAAGACGTGAGACGGACGCGGGCGGGCCGTCCCCGTCGCCGTCAGGCGACGTGGACGCGCCCCTCCGACGTGCGGACAAGGCCGTCGCGGTGGAGAAGGGCGACGAGATCCGTGACCTCCGCGGTGGTCGTCTCCAGAGCGGTGGCGAGCTCGGGCAGCGTCAGGGGTCCGTGCGCGAGGACGCGGCGCAGCAGGCGGGCCCGTCTCTGGCGGCGCGAGCCCTGGAAGGGCCCTTGACGCCGCCGTGAGGCGATCCCGCTGGACCGCGCCGTGAGCACGAGCGCTCCGTAATCCATGAGGCCGTTGTGCCAGTCGCGGCTGCGGCCGCGCGGCAACGCGGCGTCGGCCACAGTCTGCAGATCCTTCGGCCCGAGGTCGTGCGGCAGCCCCAGCTCATGGGTCAGCACGCGACGGACGTTGGCGTCCACCGCGGCCACGTCCGCGTTGTGGGCGAAGACGAGCACGGCGCGGGCGGTGTACGGGCCGACGCCGGGCAACGCCTGCAGCCCGTCGAGCGTGCGCGGCAACCGGGCGCGGGCGCCGGCGGCCGTCGCGGACCCGGTCACGGCGACGGCGCACCTGTGCAGGCGCAGCGCCCGGTTGTTGTAGCCGAGGCCCTGCCAGCGGAGCAGGACTTCGCGGAAGGACGCCGCCGCGAGGCTCTCGAGGTCGGGC
>JAAYBE010000265.1 GCA_012719015.1 Actinomycetota bacterium | reverse complement strand
CCACGGTCTGTCCGTGGTACGGCCCAGCGCCCCTAGCGGGTGCCGTAGGGCGAAGGGCTTGGAGATGGACGCGCACGAGCGTACACCGGGCGGGGACCGGTTGCCAAGAGGCCTGGGCGTCGATGTGCCGAGCCGTCCGCGGCCGCGCCGTGAGCGCGGCCGTCGGCCTGCATCCTCGCCGGCGTGCTCACGAGATCGCGTCGTCGGGTGTGCGACGGTCGGCGGTCAGCCTCAAACGCTCGACGAGGAACTGCGCCAGCGCGGGCGCGTCCTCGAGCCCGAAGCGCTGCGGGTGCGCCAGATCGGCATCGGTCACCAGAGCCAGCTGCTCGGCCGGCCCGCACACGGTCGTCTCGTGTCCCGCGCCCGAGCGGAAGACCTCCACCACGTTCGGCGCCTCACGCCGATAGCCTTCGCAGACCACCACGTCGTAACCGTCGAAGTAGCGGGTCACGATCTCCCCGAGGGAGGCCTCTGACTGCTGCCTGGCGACGAATGCGACCTTGCCGGGGGAGCCGACGGCGTAGGCGTCGGCGCCGGTCAGCGAGTGTCGCCACGAGTCCTTGCCCGGGACGTCGATGTCGAGACGGGCGACACGTTTCACGGCGCCGACACGCAGGCCGCGGGCGGTGAGCTCGGGGATGAGTCTCTCGATGAGCGTGGTCTTGCCGCTGCCGGAGCGGCCGACCACACCGAGCACGACTGGAGCGTTCGCATCCTGTCCGGGGCGTGCGTCCGTCCCCGTCCGGGGGCAGGGATCCGCGGACACGCCCGCCTCGCGCGAAGCGTCACCGAGGCGCCGGCGCGCCTCGGCCCAGTCCGCCGGCGTGTTGACGTTGAAGAACGGCGACCCGTCGGCGAAGCGGACGCGCGCGACGCGCACCAGCGGGAGGAGGTCGAGGATGCTGTGCGCGCCGGCGGCCAGCAGCCGGCGCATGTGCGGGAGACAGGCGGGGCCGTACACGGCGTGCAAGGGCTCCAGATGGTCGCCGACCACCGGCAACGCCACGTCGGCGTCGCCGCAGGCGGCGAGCACCCGTCCGACGGCCTCACTCTGCGGATCGACGAGGTCGGCCGCCAGAGCGAAGATGGGCTCACCGAAGCGGGCCAGGATCGCGGCGAGCCCGCCGAGCGGCGAGCCCGCCACCTCGTCGGGGATCACGATGACGTCCTCAGGGAGGTCGTCAGGGGCCTGGCGGGGGTCGCGTACGGAGATCCCGACCACCGGGAACAGCTCACCGAGGAAGGCGAGGTTGCGCTGCAGCAGCGTCGCTCCGCCGACGCGCAGCCCACGCTTGTCGCACCCCATGCGTCGCGATTCGCCGCCGGCGAGCACGACGCCGATACGCACGGAGCCGGGACATGTCGCCTGGGGCCTCATGGCGAGGTAGCAGTGTAGCAGGCCAGAGGATCCGCGCAGTCCGGGGCCAGGCCGGCCGCCGGCGAGCCGGCGCTACTCCTGCTCCGGTCGGATCACCCGGCGTTCGGTGACGATGATGCTCACCGGCAGGTCGTGCGGCTCGCACACGATGTGCGGCACGAGCTGCACCTCGAACGCCAGGGCGGCTCGTGGAGTGCCGGGTCGTGTGCGTACCAGGAAGTTGTCGTAGAAGCCGCCGCCGTAACCACAGCGGCGGCCCTGCTCGTCGAACGCGGAGCCGGGGACGAAGACGAGGTCGATCGTCTCCGGCGCGACCTCGGGGAGGCCTTCACGAGGCTCCGGGATCCGCCACGTGCCCGGGGTGAGATCGGCGGCGAGGTCGCGGACGCGGAACGCGGCCATGCGCCGTGGAGCGAGGATCCTGGGCAGGCAGAGCGCCCTGCCGGAACGCAGCACCCAGTCCACCAGCGGAAGCGTGTCCGGCTCGCTGCGGATGGATGCGAAGAGCATCACCGTCGCGGCGGCGTCGAGCTCGGGGAGCTCCAGTGCCCGGGCGCACAGCGCCGCGGAGAGCCGCTCTCGCTCCGCCTGCGGCAGGGCCTCGCGCGCGGCGAGGGCGCAGCGCCGTGCCTCACGCTTGTCGAGTCCCGTCCCGCAGGCCCCGGACCCGTCGGCGTCGCTGTAGGAAGGCATTCGTCCTCGTATCGTCGTTGGCTGTGCAGGCAACGCTTGGAGTGTCCCGAGGGCGTCTGTGGACGCCCACGTCGCCTATAGTATAGGTGGAGCGGCGTTGCGGGCAGCTCGCCGTCTTCGGGAGAGAGCGGACTCGGCCGTACCTGCGGGGGTCCGGGAGGGTGACGATGGCGCTGCGTTCACAGGAAGAAGTGACGCTGGCTACCGTGTTCGCGCGGACTCTGCGCAGTGTGATCGCGCTGACGACGTCCGAGGAGCGGCGCGTGTGGCCTGATGCCGGCGAGGTGCTGGCCTCGACGCCGGCTGACGCCGTGGCGCCGGCGTCGCTGGTCCGCCTGCTGCAGTTCTCGATCCTTCCGGAGCTCCTGGGCGAGAGCGCGGGGCCCGCGCTCTACCTCGCCGCCAAGCGGGCCAGCCGGCACCTCGGCATCACCTCACTCCAGGAGCTGAAGGACTGGTGTGCGCAGATGCGGCTCGGCGACCTCGAGGTGGAGCTCGACGAGGAGCGTGTGCTGGTCAAGCTGCACCGCTGCCTCAGCAGCGAGAGTCTGCCCGCGAAGGGCACGCCGGTCTGCGACGTGGAGCGCGGCCTCATCGACGGGGTGCTGGAGCAGATCACGGGCACCGAGGTGCACACCAAGGAGACCATGTGCTGGGGCCTCGGCGACACGGTGTGTCAGTTCGAGGGATACGCCGGGCACCACGTGGGCTACCTCTACCACGAGAACGGGTTCCATCCGGAGGTGCAGCGCCGGTTGCTCACGCAGCTCGGCGAACAGGCGGATGTGGCGCTCGACAACCTGCGCCTGTTGCACGACAGGCGTGCGCACGAGACGCACGACCCTCTGACCGGATTGCTCAACTTCCGACAGCTCCGCGAGCGGGCCGCGTTCGAGATCGCCAGGGCCGAACGGCACGGCGGGACCGTCGCCTTCGTGCTCATCGACCTCGACGACTTCTCCCGGGTCAACGAGACCGCCGGGAGGGAGGCCGGCGACGAGGTGCTGCGGCACTGGGCTGCGGCGCTGACGGCGCAGGTCCGCGGCTGCGACCTGGTCTGTCGATACGGCGCCGACGAGTTCCTGCTCGTGCTGCCGGAGACCGCCGACCAGCAGGCCAGTGCCGCTCTCGCCCGTGTGCTGGGGACGATGAAGCAGCAGGCGGTGGAGGTCGGGGTACATACCATCTCGCTGACAGCTACGGCCGGGGTGGCGAGCTATCCGGCTGACGGGCACACGGCGGAGGAGCTCGTCGCCAAGGCGGCGACGACCCTGTACGCGGCCCGGTCAATGGGACCCGGGCGCGTCGCGTTCTACTCGGGCCCGCCGCGCGACTGACGGACGTGGCGGCACGGGTCGAGGTGCTGGTCGTCGGTTCGCTGCACCGCGACCTCGTCCCCGCCGCGCAGCACTATCTGGATCTCCTGCGCCCGCTCATGACGGTCAGCCTGCGGGAGAT
>JAAYBE010000264.1 GCA_012719015.1 Actinomycetota bacterium | reverse complement strand
TTCTTCCGGGAGAGTATCGCCGGCGCCGACGAAGGTCCCGTCGAGAAGACGCTGCGCATCCAGGAGGACCACGTCCAGATCCTGAGGCGCGACGACGGAACGACCAAGAACGTCGCGCTCATCGACAGGACGAACGTCCACAACAACCGGCTCCAGGTCATCAACCAGTACGAGGTGGTCGGGGGCGAGGGTGCGGACCAGGGCGGAGGCGGCGCGGCGCGCTCGAACCGTTACGACGTGACGGTCCTGGTCAACGGCTTGCCGCTGGTGCACGTGGAGCTCAAGCGCCGCGGCGTGGACATCCGCGAGGCCTTCAACCAGATCGAACGCTACCAGCGCGACAGCTTCTGGGCGGGCTCCGGTCTGTTCGATTACGTGCAACTCTTCGTGATCAGCAACGGCACGCTCACCAAGTACTACTCCAACACGACCCGCCGGCAGCACGTGAGCGAGAAGGCCGGCTCCCGGCGGGTGCGCAAGACCTCCAACTCGTTCGAGTTCACCTCGTGGTGGGCGGACGCGACCAACCGCCCCATCCGTGACCTCACCGGGTTCGCCAGGACGTTCTTCGCGCGGCACACGCTGCTCAACATCCTGTGCCGGTACTGCGTGCTCACCGCCGACCGCATGCTGCTGGTGATGCGCCCGTACCAGATCGTCGCCACGGAGCGGATCCTCCAGCGCATCGAGATCTCCACCAACTACAGGCAGCTCGGCAAGATCGCCGCCGGGGGTTACATCTGGCACACGACGGGCTCGGGCAAGACGCTCACGAGCTTCAAGGCCGCGCAGCTCGCGACCAGGTTGCCGAGCGTCGACAAGGTGCTCTTCGTCGTCGACCGCAAGGACCTCGACTACCAGACCATGCGCGAGTACGACCGGTTCGAGAAGGGCGCCGCCAACTCCAACACGTCCACGGCGGTGCTGAAGAAGCAGCTCGAGGACCCCTCCGCCCGAATCATCATCACCACGATCCAGAAGCTCTCGACCTTCGTCGCGGCGAACAAAGGCCACCGCATCTACGACGGCCACATCGTGATCATCTTCGACGAATGCCACCGCTCCCAGTTCGGCGAGATGCACACCGCGATCACCAAAGCCTTCCGGCGTTACAACCTCTTCGGCTTCACGGGTACGCCGATCTTCTCGGTCAACGCGGGGAGCGGGGGGAGCCCCCGGCTCAGGACCACGGAGCAGGCGTTCGGCGAGAAGCTGCACACCTACACCATCGTCGATGCCATCACGGACAGGAACGTGCTGCCGTTCCGGATCGACTACGTCAACACGGTCAAGCTGCCGGAGAGCATCGCCGACGAGCAGGTCCCGGCGATCGACACGGAGAGGGCGCTCCTCGATCCCGAGCGCATCAGCCAGATCGTCGGCTACACGCTGGAGCACTTCGACCAGAAGACGCGGCGGGCCGAGCAGTACGCACTGCTCGGCAGGCGCGTGCGCGGCTTCAACGCGCTCTTCGCCACCGGCTCGATCGAGGCGGCCAAGCGCTACTACCTGGAGTTCAAGGAGCAGCAGAGGGCGCTGCCGCCGGACCGCAGGCTCAAAGTCGGGGTCATCTTCTCGTACGCCCCCAATGAGGCGGTCGACGACTACCTGGACGAGGAGGGCTTCGAGACCGGGGCCCTCGACCAGTCCTCACGTGACTTCCTCGACGCCGCGATCCGGGACTACAACGCCATGTTCGGCACGAGCTTCGACACCTCGGGGGACAGGTTCCAGAACTACTACAAAGACCTCTCCCTGCGTCTCAAGAAGCGCGAGATCGACCTGGTCGTCGTCGTGAACATGTTCCTCACGGGGTTCGACTCCACGACCCTCAACACGTTGTTCGTGGACAAGAATCTGCGCCTGCACGGCCTGGTGCAGGCGTACTCGCGCACCAACCGCATCCTCAACTCCGTGAAGACCTACGGCAACATCGTCTCGTTCCGCGACCTGGAGCAGGCGACCAACGATGCGATCGCGATCTTCGGCAACAAGGACGCGCGCGGGATCATGCTGCTCAAGCCGTACGGCGACTACTACACCACGTACGCCGCGAAGGTCGCGCTGCTGCTCCATCAGTACCCGCCGGGGACGCCGGTCGTGGGGGAGTCGGAGCAGAGGGAGTTCATCGGGCTCTTCGGCGAGATCCTGCGTCTGCAGAACATCCTGGTCTCGTTCGACGACTTCGCCGGCAACGAGATCCTCACGGAGCGCCAGGCGCAGGACTACCGCAGCGTGTACCTCGACCTCTACGCCGAGATCCGCGGCAGGCGCGAGGCGGACAAGGCGCCGATCAACGACGACATCGTGTTCGAGATCGAGCTCATCAAGCAGGTCGAGATCAACGTCGACTACATCCTGATGCTGGTCGAGAAGTGGCGCGCGGCCCACGGCGACGGCGACGACGTGGAGATACGAGAGTCGATCAGCCGCGCCGTCGACGCCAGCCCCAGCCTGCGCAACAAGAAGGACCTGATCGAGGCCTTCGTGGATTCCCTCTCGGTCGACGGAGCGGTCGACGAGGAGTGGCAGGCGTTCGTCCGCGCCAGGCGCGAGGCGGAGCTCGACGCCATCATCGCGGCGGAGGGGCTCCGCCCGGCCGAGACGCGCCAGTTCCTCGAGGCGGCCTTCCGCGACGGCGCCGTGCAGGCGACGGGGACCGCGATCACCAGGGTGTTGCCGCCGGCGTCGCGCTTCTCGCCCGCAGGGGA
>JAAYBE010000263.1 GCA_012719015.1 Actinomycetota bacterium | reverse complement strand
TCCCTGCAGAGCAGGTATGTGGCGGCGACATCGTACGGGGAGTTGCAGAGCACGGCGCCGCGTCCGACGCGACGGAACTCCGCCTCCGCCCAGGGGTGAGCGGCGATGATCGCGGGGCCGATGTCGACGTAGGCGTCGAGCTGGCCGGTGAGGATGCGGGTGACCCCGTAGGCGGCCGACCCGATGTCGAAGACGGAACCGCCCACCGAGGAGGCGTCGATGAGCTCCTCGAGGACACGTGCGAGGATCACGGCAGGACGGCCGCGGAAGCCCAGCGACCAGAACATGCTCTCGACGTCTTCGCGCGGCGTGGGCCTGAACGGGATCGCGGGGCCGTCGGCGCGTCGCATGCTGAAACCGGCGCCCCTCTCCGCGACGAAGAGAGCGCCGCTCTTGATCTCCTGGACCACACCGGCGACGACGTCACCCATGGTCGGCGCTTCGGACGCGGGCACCGCAGCGATGCTCACACACGCCGACTCGAACCCCGCGGCCGCTGGGCGGGTGCCGTCGATGGGGTCCACGATCAGGACGTACTCGGGCTCACGCGCACCGTGCAGGCCGCCATCCTCGGAGTAGAAGGCCCAGCCCGGCAGACGCTCTCGCATATGCTGCGCCAGCAGCGCCTCCGCCTGCTCGTCGATGCCGAACGTGATGTCGCCGCCGACGGCCACGCCCGTGTGGGCCCGGGCGGCATGCGTACCGAGGGCGGGCAGCACCGCATCGCGCAGGCGGCCGCAGAGGTCGATGAGGTTGTCGGTGACGTCGGCCAACGACCCCGTATTCTACCCCCTGCTATACTTACTCGGCCCGCTGTCCGTCGAGGACGGCCGTCGGAGGCGCCCGCCATGACCCTCTCGCACCGCATCAGATGACCGCGCCGCCTGCACCCGGCGGGGCGATCGTGTACCGCGCCGGCCGCTCCGTCTATCTCAACCTCACGAACCGCTGCTCCAGCGCCTGCGAGTTCTGCCTCAGAGAGTGGGCCGAGGGTGTCTACGGCGCCGAGCTCTGGCTCGACCGCGAGCCGGAGCTCGAGGAGGTCACGCAGGCGATCGAGCTCGCCTTCCTCGAAGGACCCGCTGACGAGGTCGTGTTCTGCGGATTCGGCGAGCCGACCATGCGGCTGGACCTCGTGCTCGCCGTCACCGAGTGGCTGCGACTGCGCCGCATCCGCAGCCGACTGGACACCAACGGGCACGGCGAGCTCCTCCACCCCGACGTGGACGTGCCGGCGGCGCTGGCCGCCGCCGGCCTGGACGCCGTCACCGTGAGTCTCAACGCGGCCACACCCGAGGAGTACGGCCGTGTCTGCCGGCCCGTCTTCGCCAAGAGCCACCGGGCCGTCCTGCGGTTCGCCGAGCGCTGCATCGCGCACGGGATCGAGACCACCCTGACGGCCGTGGATCATCCCGGGGCCGACCTGGCCGCGGTGGCCGCCACGGCCACCGCCCTCGGCGCAGGCTTCAGGGCGCGCGGCTACGCCGCCCCTCCGGCGCGGGCGGTGGCCGAGAAGGGAGACCGATGATGGCCGAGTCTGAGGCGCGGATCCTGCTGGTCGACGACGAGGAGGCGATCCTCAAGCTGCTGCGGTTCCCGCTCGAGAAGGAGGGCTACCAGGTCGTCACGGCACGTGACGGCGCTGAGGCGCTCGCGACCTTCGCACGCGAGGACTTCGATCTCGTGATCCTCGACGTGATGCTGCCGCACGTGGACGGCATGGAGGTCTGCCGTCGTATCCGCGCCGACAGCATCGTCCCCATCATCATGCTCACCGCCAAAGGAGACGAGTTCGACAAGGTGCTCGGTCTCGAACTCGGCGCCGACGACTACATCACCAAAGACAAGTTCAGCCTGCGTGAGTTCCGGAGCCGTGTCCGTGCCCAGCTGCGCCGGGCGGAGATGAACCGCAGCGCCGAGGCCACCCGCAAGGATGTGATCAAGGTCGACGACCTCGAGGTGGACGTCCTCAAGCGCAGCGTCGTCGTCCGCGGTGCGAAGGTCGATCTCACCTACATCGAGTTCGAGATCCTGAAGACGCTGGTGTCGCACCCCGGCCGGGTCTACAGCCGCCAGCTCCTGCTGCAGCTCGTCTGGGGCGACAGCGACTACCGCGACTCGCGCACCGTAGACGTACACATCCGTCACCTGCGCGAGAAGCTCGAAGCCGACCCCAAGGACCCTGAACTCATCTTCACGGTCCGCAACATCGGCTACAAGTTCCGCGAGCTCTGAGGCCACCGGGCGCCGGGGCGCTCCTCTCACCGCATGTTCGGCTCCGTCAAGAACTGGCTCACCCTCCTCATCGTGGTCGTCGTCGCTTTCGCGATGCTCGTGGCGTGGGTCTACGTCATCCCGCCGCTCCAGGGCCGACTTACGGAGCAGAAGCTCGACGACGCGCGCGGCAATGCGCAGATCATCGGCAACGTGCTGGCTCCGTGGATGGGTTACGACGCAGACACGCTGCAGCCGTTGATCAGGAAGCCGGAAGAGCTCCAGGACACGCTCGGCATGCTCTCCACGCGTTTCGCCGGAAGGGCGCTCGTCTACACGCGCAACCAGGGCCTGATGGCCGACTCGAGCAGCCAGGCCTCTCCGGACGTGGCCGACTACCCGATGCTCGCGGAGGCCATCGCGACCGGCAGGGTCGCCCAGGGGACGGTGACCACGGAGACCGGCAGGGTGGCGGCCACCGCCGTCCCGCTCTTCCCCCAGGACGGGCGACGGGTCGTCCTGGCGGCGGTACTCGTCATCTCCTCGCTCAAAGACGTGGACAACGCCGTCAACGCCGTGCAGCGGCAACTGCTCTTCGCCACGCTCCTCGCCCTCGCCACCAGCCTGCTGCTCGGGTACATGGCCTCCTACTTCATCGCCAGGCGTATCAGGCGCATCGAGCGCAGCGCCGAGGCCATCGCCGCCGGCCATCTCTCGGCCAAGGTACCGGAGACCATGGCGGATGAGATCGGCCAGCTGGCCGACACCTTCAACGTGATGGCCGACCGACTGCGCAGCGCGTTCGCCCAGGTCGAGTACGAACGCGACCGCATCGAGGTGCTGCTGAACGACCTCAGCGAAGGCGTCATCGGCGTCTCGGCCGAGGGCGGCATCACCATCGCCAACCCCGCGGCGGCGATCCTCCTCGATGTGCCGACGTTGGTCGGAGAGACGGTGGATGCCGCGCTGCCGCCGGACGTCGCCCAGCTCTGGCGCGCCTCCCAGGAGGACGCCGACTTCGACATCGTCGTCTTCACGCACGGCGAGGTCACACTGGAGGCCACCACGTACCCGGTGGCCGGCGACGTGGACTTCACCTCCATCGTCGTGCTCCGCGACGTGACTGCCCAGGCCCGCCTGGAGCGCGCCCGCCGCGACCTCATCGCGAACGCCTCACACGAGTTCAAGACCCCACTGTTCTCGTTGGCCGGATCGCTGGAGCTGATCGACGAGGGCGACCTGACGCCGGAGGAGCAACGTGAGTTCCTGCAGATCATGCGCCAGCAGGTCGACCGCCTGCGGACCATGGCGGTCAGCATGCTCGACCTCTCCCGCGTCGAGGCCGGGTCGTTCGCGCTGAACCCGGAGGACGTCGATCTGGCCGCCGTGGGCAGGTCCGTGCTGGCGGAGTTCCAGGCGCGGGCGCAGGCCAAGCGGGTCGGGCTGTCGTTCGACGGCGGTTTCGGCGAGACGGCGTGGTGCGACGAGCAACGCCTCGTCCAGGTGCTGCGTGCGCTGATCGACAACGCGGTCAAGTACTCGCCGCCAGGCAGTTCGGTGCGCCTCGCCGCCTCGCTGGAGGAGCAGGAGGCCGTCGTGGTCGTCGCCGACGACGGCCCCGGCATCCCCGACGGCGAGCTCTCGCACGTTTTCGACCGTTTCCATCGTGGTCGCGAGGAGCGGGGGACGACGACAGGAGCGGGCCTCGGCCTCTCCATCGCGCGTGAGTTGACGGAGATGATGGGTGGCCGCATCACGGCGGAGTCGCCGCCCGGCGGAGGAGCGCGCTTCGCCGTGCGCCTTCCGCGCACGGCGAACGACCGCAGAAGGCGCCCCTCCGCCTGACGCGCGCGCCGCCACGGGCGGAGTGCGGAGGTGGTTCACACGTCGTAACCTCTTCCGCGAGGTTGCTTAACACCATCGTAGGGGACAGGTAATGGCCAGGAGGCATCGTTCCAGGAGAATCTCAGCGGGGGCTCTCATCCGCCTCCGCACGCAGCACGACCGAAGGGAAGCACCATGAAGCTCAAAGGATTCCTGGCAGGACTGGCGGGCGGAGCCGTGGCCGCGGCCGCGGTGATGCTCCTGCTCGTCTTCGTGTTCGACCTCGGAAGCGTCAGCAAGACGGTCGTCCAGCCGGCATCGCAGACGCGCGCCGCCTACACGGCGCCGTCCGGGTCGGCGACCTCCGCACTGAGCCCGCAGGAGATCTACAGCAACCTCTCCGGCGGCGTGGTCATGGTGCTGTCGGACTTCGGCGGCGCCGGCGTCGGCCCGTTCGGCCAGCCGCAGAGCACGCAGGCGTTGGGCACGGGCTTCGTCGTGGACAAAGACGGCTACATCCTGACCAACGCGCACGTGGTCGACGAGAGCGGGCGGCGGGCGAACAGCGTCACCGTGGTGTTCAACAAGGGTGGCAGCGAGACCGAGCGCGTACCCGGGCAGCTCGTCGGCGTGGATGTGGGCAGCGACGTCGCCGTGATCAAGGTCGACCCCGGCAAGGTCGAGGACCTCAACCCGCTGCCCCTGGGGAACTCGGACGAAGTCCAGGTGGGCGAGCCGGTGGTCGCGATCGGCAACCCGCTCGGGTACGACTTCTCCATCAGCTCGGGCATCGTCTCGGCCACAGGGCGCAGCCTCCAGGCGCCCAACGGACAGACCATCCCCAACGGCATCCAGACCGACGCGGCCATCAACCAGGGCAACTCCGGCGGCCCGCTGATCGACGGTCACGGCAGGGTGATCGGCATCAACGAGCAGATCGCGTCCTCGGGCGGCGGCAACGACGGCCTGGGTTTCGCGGTGCCGATCAACACCGCCGTCCGCTCGCTGGAGCAGCTGAAGGCGAGCGGTAAGGTGACCTACGCCTGGATGGGCGTCGGCCTGCAGACACTCACGAGCGACGTGGCCAGCACCTTCGGCATGCAGACCGGGGGCGGCGCCCTGGTCCAGCAGGTCTCACCCGACAGCCCCGCCGCCAAGGCCGGCATCAGGGCCGGCGATCGCACGGTGACGGTACAGGGTCAGCAGTTCGTCGTCGGCGGCGACGTGATCGTCAAGGCGGACGACACGGACATCAGGACCGCCGACGACCTCATCGCGTTCCTCGGCACCAAGAAGCCGGGCGACACGATCACCGTGACGGTGGAGCGCGACGGCAAGACGCACGATC
>JAAYBE010000262.1 GCA_012719015.1 Actinomycetota bacterium | reverse complement strand
TGGTGCTGTGCGCCGTGTTCGGGCTCCCGTCCGGCTCGAGCATGTGGTCCGAGTTGCCGTGGTCGGCGGTGATCAGGCACGCCCCGCCGCGGGCCAGAGCGGCCTCGACCACGCGGCCGAGACAGGCGTCGACGGTCTCCACAGCCTTGACCGCGGCGGGGATGACCCCGGTGTGGCCCACCATGTCGGCGTTGGCGTAATTGACGACCACGAAGTCGAAAGTATCGGCCTCGAGCCGCCGGACCAGCTCATCGGTCACGCCGACCGCGCTCATCTCCGGTTTGAGGTCATAGGTGGCCACGTCCCGGGGGCTCGGGACGAGGACCCGCTCCTCCCCCTCGACCTCGCGCTCCACACCGCCGTTGAAGAAGAACGTCACGTGCGCGTACTTCTCGGTCTCCGCGATGTGCAGCTGGCGCAGGCCGTTCTCGGCCAGGACGTCCGCCAGCACGTGCTCGGGATGCTCGGGCGGGAACGCCACGGGGAGAGGGAACTCCGCCTTGTACTGTGTCATGGTGACGAAGTCGACGGCCGGCGCATGCGGGCCGCGGTCGAAGCAGTCGAAGCCGCGCTCGGTGAAGGCCCGCGTGAGCTCGCGCGCCCTGTCGGGCCGGAAGTTGAAGAAGATGCAGACGTCGCCGTCGGCGACACGCCCGTCCAGCTCCGGCGTCACGACCGTCGGACGTACGAACTCGTCGGTCTCGCCGCGCGCGTAGGCGGCCTCCACCGCGGCCTGCGCGTCGACGGCGTAGAACCCCTGCGCGTAGACGAGCGCGTCGTAGGCCAGCTTGACGCGCTCCCAGCGCGTGTCGCGGTCCATGGCGTAGTAGCGTCCGCTGACGACGCCGAACCGGCCGACGCCGAGGCGGTCCATGGCCTCCTGCACGGTGGCGAGGTAGCCCTTCGCGCTCTGGGGCAGCGTGTCGCGGCCGTCGAGGAAGGCGTGCACGACCACGTCGTCCACGTGCTCGCGCGCGGCCAGCTCGAGACAGGCCACGAGGTGGCCCAGGTCGCTGTGCACGCCGCCGTCGGAGACGAGCCCCATCAGGTGGAGCCGGGAGCGGCGGCCGGCGGCTTTGGCGCAGGCCTGCCTGAGCACACGGTTCTCGAAGAAACCGCCGTCCGCGATGGCGAGGCTGATGCGGGTGAGGTCCTGATGGACGATCCGGCCGGCGCCGATGTTGAGGTGGCCGACCTCCGAGTTGCCCATCTGGCCCGACGGCAGCCCCACGGCGCCTCCGGACGCGTCGAGCACGCCGTGCGGGTAGCGCGCCGTCAGGCGGTCAAAGACCGGCGTCTTGGCCAGGCTCACCGCGTTGCCCGGACCCGGCGGGGCGACACCCCAGCCGTCCATGACGACCAGGACGACCGGGCGGTACGTCGCCCCGCCGGACGGGGGATGGGTCACGCGGGCTCCACGAACCTGACGATGCGGCTGAACCCCTGCGGGTCGAGACTCGCGCCGCCGACCAGCACACCGTCGATGTCCGGCTGCGCCATCAGCTGGTCGATGTTGTCGGGCTTGACGCTGCCGCCGTACAGGATCCGCACGCCGTCGGCGGCGTCGCCGAACCGCTCCCGGATGCGGCGCCGGCAGAACGCGACCGTCTCCTGCGCCTGCTCCGGCGTCGCCGTGACGCCGGTGCCGATGGCCCAGATAGGCTCGTAGGCCACGGCCACACCGGCGAGCTCGGCAGGCGTGATCTCGGCGAGACCCGCGTCGAGCTGGCCGCCGACCTTGCTCTCGGTCCGGCCGCCCTCACGCTCCTCGAGCGTCTCGCCGCAGCAGAGGATGGGCCGCAGGCCGGCGTCGAGTGCGGCCCGCACCTTCCTCGCCAGGTCCGCGTCGTTCTCGTTGTAGTACTGACGGCGCTCCGAGTGCCCCAGGATCACGTACGGGACGCCGAGTTCCGCCAGCATGTCGGGCGAGGTCTCGCCGGTGAAGGCGCCCTCGGCGGCGTAGTGCATCGTCTGGGCGCCGACCGCGATGTCCGTGTCGACGACGCACCCGAGGGCCGTCGGCAGGTCCACCGTGGGGGGACAGATGAGCACGTCGCGGTCGTCGACGCCGGCGACGAGCGGCCGGAACGCCGTGAAGAACTCCTTCGTCTGTGCCGGCGTCTTGTACATCTTCCAGTTGCCCGCCATGAGCGGGCGGCGTCCCGCCGTCTTCGCGGTCGCAGTACGGTCCATGAGCGCCTCCACGCCGGGCAGCGCCCGGCCCTCCAGGAATTCCATGGAAGCGCCGCCCCCGGTCGACACGTGGGTCAGGCGGCCCTCCAGGCCGAACGCGCGGACGGCCGCCACGGTGTCCCCGCCGCCGGCCACCGTGACCGCGGCGGAGGCGGCGATGGCCGCGCCGACGGCGCGCGTGCCGGCGGCGAACTCCGCGACCTCGAACAGCCCCATGGGGCCGTTCCAGTAGACGGTGCCGGCGCCGCGCAGCCGGCGCTCGAACTCGGCCGCCGTCCGCGGGCCGATGTCGAGCGCCATCTCGTCCGCGTCGATGCCGTCCGCCGGCGCCACGCGAGTGGCCGCTCCGGCGGTCGCCTCGCGCGCCGTCACCACGTCGACGGGCACGACGAGCCGGCCGTGCGCGCCGGCGGCCTCCGCGAGGATCTCGCCGGCCACGGCGACCTCGTCGCCGACGCCCTTGGACACGCCGACCCCGTGGCCCTCGGCGGCCAGGAACGCGTTGGCCATGGCGCCGCCGATGAGCACCGTGTCGGCCACGGTCAGCATGTGCCGGATCACGCCGATCTTGTCGGAGACCTTGAGGCCGCCGAGCACCACCACGAACGGCCGCGCCGGGTCGCGCAGCAGCCGCCCCAGGACCTCGATCTCCTTGGCCATCAGCAGCCCCGCCACGGACGGCAGGAAGTGGGTCACGCCCTCGGTCGACGCGTGGGCGCGATGGGCCGTGCCGAACGCGTCGTTCACGTAGACGTCGCCGAGCGACGCCAGACGCTGGGCGAAAGCGTCGTCGTTGGCCGTCTCCTCGGCGTGGAAGCGGAGGTTCTCGAGCAGGAGCACATCGCCCGGCCGGAGCGCGGCCGCCGCCTGCTCGGCCGCAGGGCCGACACAGTCGTCCACGCTCGCCACGGGGCGACCCAGCAGCTCCGAGAGCCGCTCCGCCACAGGCGCCATGCGCAGGTCGTCCACGACCTGTCCCTTGGGCCGGCCGAGGTGGGACATGAGCACCAGCGAGCAGCCCTGGTCGAGCAGGTAGCCGACGGTGGGCAGGGCCGCGCGGATGCGGGTGTCGTCGGCAACGCGCCCCTCGCGCAGCGGCACGTTGAAATCGACCCGCACCAGCACGCGGCGGCCTGCGAGCGGATAGTCGGTGAGCGACCGCTTCATGGTGTCTTCAGCCTCCTCCGGCAGCCGTCAGAGGACGCGCTGGACCAGGTCGACGAGACGGCACGAATAGCCCCACTCGTTGTCGTACCAGCTCACCACTTTGATCAGCCTGCCTTTGGCCATGGTGAGCGCCGGGTCGAAGATGGACGAGTGGCTGTTGCCGACGATGTCGATGCTGACCACGGGGTCCTCCTGGTACTGCAGGATGCCCTTCATGGGACCCTCGGCGGCGGCCTTCATGGCGGCGTTGACCTCGTCCGCCGTGACCTCGGTGCCGAGCTCGGCGACCAGGTCGGTGGCGGAGCCGTCCGGCGTGGGGACGCGCAGGGCGAAGCCGTCGAGCCTGCCCTCGAGCTCGGGGATGACGAGCGAGACGGCCCGGGCGGCGCCCGTCGTGGTGGGGATGATGCTCAGCGCGGCGGCGCGGGCGCGGCGCAGGTCCTTGTGCGGGAAGTCGAGCACCTTCTGGTCGTTGGTGTAGGCGTGGATCGTGGTCATGAAGCCGCGCTCGACGCCGAAGTTGTCGACCAGCACCTTGGCCATGGGGGCGAGGCAGTTGGTGGTGCAGCTCGCGTTGCTGATCACGTCGTGCCGGGTCTTGTCGTAGGCCGCGTCGTTGACGCCGAGGACGATGGTCGCGTCGGGGCCCTTGGCCGGGGCGCTGATGATCACCTTGGCCGCGCCCGCCTCGAGGTGCGCCGCCGCCTTGTCACGCTCGGTGAAGCGCCCGGTGGACTCGATCACCACCTGGGCGCCCAGCTCGCGCCAGGGCAGCCTGGCCGGGTCGGTCTCGGCGGTGACGCGCACGCGCCGACCGTCGATCACGAGGGCGTCGTCCTCGACCTCGACCGTGCCCGGGTAGACCCCGTGCACCGAGTCGTACTTGAACAGGTGCCCCAGCGTGCGTGCGTCCGTCAAGTCATTGATGCCCACGAACTCCACGTCCGCGCCCTGCCGCTGCGCGGCGCGGACGACGAGACGACCGATACGGCCGAAACCATTGACGCCGATGCGTACGGTCATTGTCTCCTCCTGGTCGGATTGCCGGCGGACAGCTTACCAGAGCGACACGCCGCACGACGCCGTCGCCCGATGGCTCCGCCGCCCGCGGGACACGTCGTGACTCCCGGGCGCGCCGGACGACGTCCGAAGCGCCCCGGCGCGAGGCTCTCAGCGGGCGGACGGCAGCGGCGGGCGCGGCGTCGTCGGGATCCGCCCGAGGAAGATGTTGCCCGTCCGGCCGTCGATGGACACCCAGTCGCCGACCGCGACCTGCCGCCCGGCGAGGCGCGCGACCCCGGTCCGCTCGACCACCTCAAGGTCGACGCATTCGACCACCGCCGTCTTGCCGAGCCGCTTGGCGGTGACGGCGGCGTGCGAGGTCGCCCCACCGCGCGCCGTGAGAAGGCCGTCGACCTGGGTGATCATGTGGATGTCCTCCGGCACCGTGTCGGGCCGGAGCAGCACGATACTCTCGTCCGGGTCCTCCGCCAGCAGCCTGTCGATCTGCTCGGCGTCGATGGCCACGCGGCCGGAGTACGCGCCGCCCGCGACGCCCACGCCCACCGCCACCGGAGGTCCGTAGTTGGGCGACGTGGTGTCGAAGTAGGCCGCGTCGCGCGTCTGTTCCTGCACGGCGGACCGCTTCTGCAGGATGTACAGGTCGGAGGCGGCCGGGGACTCGAAGGTGAACTCGATCTCCTGCGGGTCGAACTCCCGCTCTCCGACCAGGTCGCGCGCGACCTTCAGCAGCTCGGCGTAGATCTGCGGGAAGTCCCGCTCCAGGGAGTGCTCGGTGCCGCGATAGGTGGGGCTGCCCAGACGCTGGGCCTCCGAGATGGGCCACGGGAACACGAGGCCGCCCACCAGGTCCTCGCCCTGGCTGCGGACGGCGAAGTCGCCGAACAGGCGGACCTGGCGGCTGTACGGCTCGAGGGGGTTGTTGGTGAAGGTGACGCCCGAGCCCGACTCGCGGTTGAGGTTCCCGTACACCATGCGCTGCATGACGACCGCCGTGCCCCACTCCTCCGCCAGGCCGATGTACTGGCGGTACAGGCGGGCCGGGGCCGAGTCCCACGACTCGAGCACCTTGCGCATGCAGACCACCACCTGGGTGAACGGCTCGTCCGTGAACACGATGCCGCGGTCACAGGCGCGGGACTTGTACGCGAACGCGATCTCCCGCATCTGCTCGGCGCTGAAGTCGATCTTCTGCCCCACGCCGTACCGGGACTTGTACTCCGTCATGATGGCGTCGAAGAAGTCCCGCTCGACGCCGTACGACATGGCCCAGGACTGCAGGAAGCGGCGGTAGCTGTCCCAGGCGGCCCACGCCATCCCGGGACGACGGGCGAGCGCCGCAGCCAGCTCGTCGTTGAGGCCCACGTTGACGAACGTCGTCATGAGACCGGGCATGGAGATGGCGGCGCCGGAGCGGATCGAGAGCAGGAGCAGCCGGCGCGGATCGCCGAGCCGCAGGCGCACACGACGCTCCAACGCCGCCACCGCCTCGCGCACACGGCGGATGGTGTCGTCGTAGAGCGGCCGGTACGACATCGCCGGAACGGCGTCGAAGAGCTCCGTGCTGACGACGAAGCCCTCGGGGACGTTGTGCCCGTAGGCCGCCATCTGCTTGAGGCCGAGCCCCTTGAAGCCGAGCGTGGTCTGGTCGTCCGTGCCCCGCCTGGGTCGATGGATCGGCGAGACCAGGCGCTCCGGATCGTAGTTCATCATGCGCGTGAGGCCGCGACCGTCCAACCGGCCGTTGAGCATCGAGATGCGCCGCAGCGCCGCTCCCACGTACCGGTCCAGCGCCTGCAGCCCGAGACCCGAGACGAGGACCTCGCGCAGCACCAGCTCCGCGACGGCGTCGATGGGGAGCCCGCGCGCCTCGCACTGGCGCGGGTCGTTGGCGAGGACGGTGTGCAGCACCTGCTCGTGGCTGAGCACCGAGGTCGACGACAGCTCGGTGACGCTGCGCGAGAGCAGCTGGAAGACGTTCTGGTACTGGTGGAAGGTGAAGTTGCGCAGCGCGAAGCTCGCCTCGAGCATGTCGAGGTTGGCGCCGAGCTGGCGCGAATCGACGCCGTCGACCGCGAGCGCCCGCTCGAAACGCCGCAGCGTGCCGGCCATCCGGCGCAGCGAGGCGCGCGTGACGTAGCGCTCGATGCCCTCGTCGACCACGTCGTCGAACAGCTGCCCGACGAGGGCCTCGACCCGGAACGAGAGCCCCAGCGCGTCGAAGCGCGGCTCGCTGTAGTTGCCGTAGATGGAGGGGATGCCCGCCGCGAT
>JAAYBE010000261.1 GCA_012719015.1 Actinomycetota bacterium | reverse complement strand
TGTAGGTCGGGTGATAGGTGTTCACCCAGGTGATGCCGGCCCGCAGGGCCTTGATCACCCGCATCGCACGGGTGACGTCCTTGGTCCAGACCGCGCCCGCCAGGCCGTAGATCGTGTCGTTGGCGAGCCGGATGGCCTCCTCCTCGCTGTCGAAGGGGATCACCACGAGCACCGGACCGAAGATCTCCTCCTGGGCGATCCGCATCGAGTTGTCGACGTTCACGAAGATGGTGGGCTCGTAGTAGTAGCCCGCACCCTCGAGGCGATGCCCGCCGGTGGCCAGCGTGGCGCCCTCCTCGAGGCCGATGCGCACGTAGCTCTCGACCTTGTCGAGCTGGTCCTTGCTGACCAGCGGACCCATCTCGCTCTCGGCGTCGAGCGGGTCGCCCACCTTGATCGCCATGGCGCGACTCACCAGCTCGCCGACGAAACGGTCGTGGATCGAGCGCTCCACCAGGAGTCGCGAGCCGGCCGAGCAGACCTCGCCGCTGCCGGCGAAGATGCCGATCAGCGCGCCGTCGACGGCCGCCTCGAAGTCGGCGTCGGCGAACACGATGTTGGGGCTCTTCCCGCCAAGCTCCAGGCCGATCTTCTTCACGTTCTCGGCGGCGCGGCGCATGATGTGCTTGCCCACCTCGACGGAGCCGGTGAAGGCGACCATGTCGACGTCCTTGTGGCCGGCCAGATGGTCGCCGACCTCTCCGCCGGGCCCGGTCACCACTTGGAACACGCCCTTCGGCAGCCCGGCCTCCTCGAAGATCCGCGCCAGCTCGAGGGTCGTGAGCGGACTCACCGAGGCCGGCTTGAGGATCATGACGTTGCCGGCGGCCAGGGAGGGAGCCGCCTTCCACGCCGCCATCAGCATCGGGTAGTTCCACGGCGTGATGCCCACGGTGACGCCGACGGGCTCACGGACCACCATGCTCATGGTCTCGCCGGGCACCTCGAGAGTCTCGCCGTGCTGGTCCTGGACCATGCCGGCGTAGAGCTCGAACGTGTGCGCCGCATCCTGCATGTCGAGGCTGGATTCCTCGAGCAGCTTGCCCATCTGCAGGCTCTCGAGGCGGGCGAGCTCGTCGGCGCGCTCGCGGAGCAGGGCCGCCGCCTTCTTCAGTACGTCGGCGCGCTCCACCGCCTTCATCTTCGGCCACGGTCCGGTGTCGAACGCCTCCCGGGCCGCCCGGACCGCCTCCTCGGCGTCGGCCACTCCCGCCTTGGGTACGCTCGCGATCACCTCTTCGGAGGCCGGGTCGCCGACCTGGTAGGTCTCGCCGCTGGCCGCGTCCGTCCAGCGGCCGTCGATGTACATCTGATAACGCTTCGTCTCTGTCCCGGGCAGCACGGTCGCCATGGTTCTCACCTCACCGGCGGCCGGCCGGTGCCGGCCGCAACGATCGCAGGAAGGCGAGGCGCGCCCGCTCGTCACAGGGCCGGCAGCCTCGCGTCAAGCTCATACTCAGGAAGTTCCCACCATCCGGATAGGAGTAACCCGACGGCGCGAGGAGGGCGCCTGTGCGGCGCGGACGAGGGCGCCTCAGGGGCGGCCGCTCAGAAGCACCCGAGCTGGCACTGCATCACCTTGATGCCCAG
>JAAYBE010000260.1 GCA_012719015.1 Actinomycetota bacterium | reverse complement strand
GGGTCGCGGAAGCCCACCACGGCGTCGCCGCTCATCACGGCCGCCGAGAAGGCGCCGCGGATCTTGCCGACCGCCTTGCGCACCGCCCCGAGAAGGTCGCCCTCCGCCTCGTGCGCGATGAGCGCGGTGATGACCTCAGTGTCGGTGGTGCCGTTGAACCTGACGCCCTGTCGCTTGAGCTCGTCGCGGAGCTGCGTAGTGTTGACGAGGTTGCCGTTGTGCCCGAGGGCGATCACGTCGCCGTTGCGGGTGCGGACCAGCGGCTGCGAGTTGGCCCAGTGGCTCAGACCGGTCGTGCTGTAGCGCGTGTGGCCGATCGCGTGCTGGCCGCTCAGGCTCTGCAGCATCTGCTCGTTGAACACGTGGCTGACCAGGCCGAGGTCCTTGATCACCGTGACCTGGCCGCCGTCGGACACCGCGATGCCGGCGCTCTCCTGGCCGCGGTGCTGCAGGGCGTAGAGCCCGAAGAAGGTCAGCCGCGCGACGTCGTGGCCCGGCGCATGGATGCCGAAGACGCCACAGCTGTCGTGGAGACGATCGTCGTGCAAACCGCTCGAATCACTCAGGTGAGCCGCTGAGGCAGCGACTCATACGCGGAATGGAGCTCGGCCACCGGGACGGTGATGAGCTCCTCGCCCTCCATGGTACACCGCAGGTCCGCCCCGGCAACCCTGCCGATCACGCGGTGCGGCAGGTCGCCGAGGACGGCCTCCAGCTCGGCGACCCTCTCCGGCGCGCAGCTCACGAGCACCCGGGTCGGCGCCTCGCCGAAGAGGGCGAGGTCCGGGCGGCCGGCGGCGCCGGCGACGTCGGCCGCGGCGCCGAGGTCGACCTCGGCGCCGAGCCAGCGGCCGGAGCGGCCGGCCCGCGGCGCCTCCGGGTCAGCCCACAGGGCGCCGCCGTTGGCGCCGCCGAACACGCAGCACTCGGCCAGCGCCACGGCGAGTCCGCCCTCGGCGCAGTCGTGGGCGCTCTTGAGCAGACGGGCCTCGATGGCCGCGCGCAGTCTGGCCTGGAGCTTGACCTCCAGCTCCAGGTCCACATCGGGCACGCGGCCCTCCACCCGGCCGTAGGCCACCTTCTGGTACTCGCTGCCGTCCATCCAGGCGGCGGAGTCGCCGAGCAGCAGGACGACGTCGCCCTCGTCCTTGAAGGCGGCGTCGATGTGCACGCTCACGTCGTCGAAGACGCCCAGCATGCCCACCAGCGGCGTGGGGTAGATCGCCTGCCCGAAGCTCTCGTTGTAGAAGCTCACGTTGCCGCTCACGACGGGGGTGTCGAGCGCCTCGCACGCCTCGGCGATGCCCTCGATGGCCTGCTCGAACTGCCAGTAGATCTCGCCCTTCTCCGGGTTGCCGAAGTTGAGGCAGTCGGTCACAGCCACCGGCAGGGCGCCGGCGCAGGCCAGATTGCGGGCCGCCTCCGCCGTCGCCGCCTTGGCGCCGCGGTACGGGTCGAGGTAGCAGTGGCGCCCGTTGCAGTCGTTGGTGAAGGCGATGCCGCGCGGCGTGCCCTTGAGGCGAAGGACGGCGGCGTCCGACCCCGGGATCTGCACGGTGTTCGCCTGGACGATGTAGTCGTACTGCTCCCAGGCCCAGCGCTTGCTGGCGATGTTGGGCGCGGCGAGGAGCTGCAGCAGCGCCGCGCCGTG
>JAAYBE010000259.1 GCA_012719015.1 Actinomycetota bacterium | reverse complement strand
CTGGTGACCTTCGCCTTCGGCGCGCTGTCGCTCGGCGTCGCCCTCGCGCCGACGTTCGGCGCCGCCGTCGTCCTGCTCGCGCCGACCGGCGCCGCCGGCGTGGCGTTCATCGCCCTCGCCAACACGCTGATCCAGCTGCATTCGGACGCCCAGATGCGCGGCCGCGTGATGGCGCTGTGGGCGATCGTCTTCCTCGGATCCACGCCGATCGGCGCGCCGCTCGCCGGTCTGGTCGCGGCGCACCTCGGCGCCCGCGCCGCGCTCGGCATGGGCGCCGTGGCGACGCTGCTGGCGGCGGCCTACGGCACGGCGGCGCTGCGGCGCATCCGCGCCGAAGAACGCCGCCAGGAGCCGGCCGGCGCCTGCGAGTCGCACGCGGCCGGATGACCGCCGAAGCCGGGCGGCCCCGGCCGGCAGTCGTCGGCGTCGGCCG
This sequence comes from Actinomycetota bacterium, assembly GCA_012719015.1. Lineage (GTDB taxonomy): Bacteria > Actinomycetota > Thermoleophilia > UBA2241 > UBA2241 > CAIXSE01. The sequence goes on along the minus strand of JAAYBE010000259.1, from coordinate 1,564 downwards.
CGGCGGTCACGCCCTGGGCCAGCCGGCCTCCTCCATCGCCCGGGCCACGACGGGCCCGCCGGCGGGGTCGCCCCGCGCCACCGAGACGGAGACGCCGGCCCCGGCCGCGGCGGCGATCTCGCCGACCTCCTGGTTGGAGTGCCCGGGGCAGAGCGTCAGCGCGCAGACCCCGTGCTGCCCGACCAGCTCCCTGGCGACGGCGAGAGCCTGCTCCTGGTCGCGCACGACGACGGTGTGGAGGGTGGACAACCCCGTCTCGACGACGCAGCGGTGCCTGGCCGGATCGGCGTCCGGCGAACGGGCGATGTAGGCGGTGGTGAACGGCATGGTGGACGACCTCCTGTTACGACATACTCTGATCACGCGGCGCAGGAGGCGGCGAGCGCCGGGGCCTCAGATGCCGCGCTCGAACGACACCCGCCAGATCTCCTCGTAGTCCGCCACGTTCAGCTCGCGGGGGTTGCCCTGGGTCTGCGGGTCCTCGAAGGAGATCCGCGCCAGCATGGGGATCTCGTCCGGCGAGAAACCGAGGTCCGCGAGGGTCGGGATGCCGACCGCGTCGGCGAGCCGGTCGACCTCCCGGGCGCCGGCCTGGGCGGCCTCCAGCGTGTCCAGGCCGGCGACGTCCACCCCGAGCCCCTGCGCGAGGCGCGCGTACCGCGCGGGGCTCGCCGGCGCATTGAACTCGCACACCGGCCCGAGCACCCGCGCCGTGAGCGCGCCGTGCGAGCAGTCATGGACCCCGCCCGCCGACTGGCTCATGGCGTGGGCGGCGCCGGCGCTCTCGGTGCCGTAGGCCATGCCCGCCAGCGCCGCGGCGTGGGCCATGCCGGTCCGCGCCTCCAGGTCCGAGCCGTCCTGCACGGCCCGCTCGAGCCACTCGGCCACCAGCTCGACGGCGTGCAGGGCCACGGCGTCGTTGAAAAACTGGTGGTAGTCACAAGTGTGGCACTCGACCGCGTGGGCCAGCGCGTCCATGCCCGTGGCGCCGGTGACCGCCGGCGGCAGGCCCAGCATGAGCTCCGGGTCGATCAGGGCGACGTGGGCGGCGATCAGCGGGGTGCCGCCGACGTTGTACTTGACGCGGCGCCCCGGGTCGGTGATGACCGCCCAGAGCGTCACCTCGCTGCCGGTGCCCGCCGTCGTGGGAACGGTGACGAGCGGCGGGATGCGGCGCTCGATGGGGTCGTGACCCCATTCGTACCGGGCGATCGACCCGCCGTGCGCGGCGACCACGCCGACCGACTTGGCGACGTCCATCGGCGAGCCTCCGCCGACGGCGACGAGCCCGTCGCAGCCCTCGGCCCTGTACAGAGCCGCCGCCCGGTCGACCAGGGCGATGTCGGGGTTGGGGCGCACCTCGGCGAAGAGCACGGCGTCGCCGAGCGCCCCGCGGACGCGGTCGACGATGCCCGCCGCGACGACGCCCTCGTCCGTGACCAGCATGGGGCGTCGGACCCCCAGCTCGGCGACAGCCTCCGCGAGTCGCGCCAGCGAACCCGGGCCGTGGATCAGCCGCGTGGGCGTGTCGATGACGCGGATGGGGTCGACTGCGATGGACATG
>JAAYBE010000258.1 GCA_012719015.1 Actinomycetota bacterium | reverse complement strand
GGAGGGGCTGACGCCGGAGTCGAGCGCGCGTCGGGCGACCTCCTCGGCCGCCGCCCGGTCGGCGTTGACGATGCTCTCGGCTGCTTCTGCGTAGATGTCTGGCATGGCTCTGGGCTCCTCCCGGCTCCGCTCTCGATCGTCGTCACGCAACGTGGTCTGGCCAGTGGCGAGAGCGGACGTCGGCGCCGCAAGCACGAGAGGCGGGCGGCCCCACACATCCGGCCGACACACCCCCGTCGCCCTCTCTCGACACGCCCGCAGAGTATACCAGCCGCCCGCACGCCCGGCCACACATCTCCAATCAGAAACGCACACAAGTGACGATGCACCCGCATCGCGCACTCGGGTCCGCAGCCGTGACACTCGTGCTAGCATCTCGGGCATGAGGTACCACGGCGCCGTCATCAGGCCCCCCAGCGAGGCTGACAGCCTGATCGTCCAGGTCACGTACGGCTGCTCCAACAACACCTGCGACTTCTGCGGCACGTATCTCGACAAGCCGTTCAGGGTGCGACCGTTCGCGGAGGTCGTCGAGGATGTCACGGGCCTGCCTGAGACCGTGCGCCGTCGCGTGCGTCGCGTGTTCCTGGCCGACGGCGACGCCGTGGCGCTCAGCACGGGGAAACTTCACGCGATCCTCGACCTTCTGCACCGGGAACTGCCCGCCCTGGAGCGCGTGAGCAGCTACGCCAACGCGCGCAATCTGCTCGGCAAGACCGTCGACGAGTTGAAGACGCTGCGCGAGCGCGATCTGCGGCTCCTGTACCTCGGCCTTGAGTCCGGCGATGATCAGACGCTGGCCGACATCCACAAGGGCATGACCGTGGCGGAGCAGGTCGAGGGCTGCCGGCGGGCGTCGGAGGCCGGCATGCAGCTCTCCGTGACCGCCATCCTCGGCCTCGCCGGCCGCGAGCGCTCACTGGTGCACGGCGCGGCCACCGGCGACGCGTTGTCCGCGATCGACCCGGAGTACATCGGGGTGCTCACGCTCATGCTCACCCCGGGGACGCGCATGGAGCGCAGGGTGGCGACCGGGGAGGTGGTCTTGCCGGACTCGTTGGGGATGCTGGCGGAGCTGCGCGAGATCGTCGCCCACCTCGACGTCACGGACTGCCTGTTCCGCTGCAACCACGCCTCCAACTACCTGCCCATCGGCGGCCGCCTGCCGCAGGACAAGGCGGCCATCCTCGCATCGCTGGACGAAGTACTGGCCGCGCCACAGTCGGCGAGACTGCGACCGGAGAGCTGGCGGCTGCTGTGACCCCGTCGGGCTCAGAGGTCGCGCAGGTGCGACCCGTAGCCCCGTCTGAACTGCGTGGCCGCGTACTTCTGCAGCTTCCACTCGGGGATGCGGCACTGCGGGCACGCCTCCGCGTACCACTTGTTGCGTAGCCAGCGGGCGGCACGGCTGGTCTTGGAGTCGTGCACGACCATGTGCTTGTCACAGTGTGTGACCACGACGGCATAGGAGCCGCGCTCCTCGAACCGCTTGACACCGTGCAGGATGCCCCGCCGCGACGGCCACAGCTTCACCTTCTCCACGAGGCGGAAGAGGGGGACCTGCTTGCGGTAGTAACGGGTCTTGGTGGGGTCGGTCGGCATCGGGAGGTCAGTGTAGCATGACGCCGACGGGTCGCCGGAGCGCGCAGAGGGCAGGAGCGCGGGCCCGCGGGTCGAAGCTTGGAACCCGACCGCTCCCCGATGCGAGGTGACCGATGACCCGCCGTGCCGTCGCAGGTGTCGCCCGCCTGCTCCCCGTCCTGCTGATCACCGGGGCCGCAGCGGTCGTCCTGGTCGCCGCCCTGATCGCCGCCTGCGGAGGCCGGTCGCAGGAGCAGTCGCCACAGCCGACGACGACGGTCACGGTGACCGCCACTCCATCGGGGACGGCCTCCGGCGCGGCGTCGCCGTCGGCGACCGCCGCCCCCGGGACGACCACGCTGGCCCTCTATTTCCTGCGCAGCGAGAAGCTCGGCGTCGCCGATCGACGGGTCGGGAAGACCACGATGCCGGCTACGGCCGCCATGCGAACGCTGCTGGCCGGCCCCTCCAGCGCGGAGCGGGCTGCGGGTCTGACCACCGCCATCCCGCGCGGCACGCGGCTCCTCGGACTGTCCATCGACGACGGGCTCGCCCAGGTCGATCTCTCACGCGAGTTCGGCTCTGGCGGCGGCAGCCTCTCCATGGCCGCCAGGGTGGCGCAGGTCGTCTACACCCTCACCCGCTTCCGCACCGTGCGCGCCGTCGAGTTCCTCATGGAGGGCGCGCCGATCGAGGCACTGGGCGGCGAGGGAGTGCTCCTGGACGCCCCCCAGCGGCGTGCGCAGTGGCGCGACCTCGAGCCCAACATCTTCGTGGAGGCGCCGGGCGTCGGCGCCGTCATCTCCAGTCCGTTCACGTTGCACGGGACCGCGAGGGTCTTCGAAGGCTCGTTCCTGGCGCGCCTCATGGACTCCTCAGGGCGCCGGGTCGTGCAGGTGGTCATGCAGGCGAGCCGGGGGGCGCCGGGACGTGGTCGCTTCACCAGGGAGGTGCCGTTCTCGACCTCCGCCTCGCGTGGAACGCTGATCGTCTTCGACCGGTCGATGGAGGACGGTTCGCGCCAGGACGAAGTGCAGATCCCCGTCCTGTTCGCCGACTGAGACCCTGGGGCGGCGGTCGAGGCCGTCACGGCACCCAGACAGGTCCGCAGCACATGGCACGGTCCGGACAGGGCGTCGCGGACCCGGCCGAACGGATGGGCGGACTCCCCACGCGGCCACCCGGCGCAGCGGCCAGCCGAGCCTCCGTCCGGAGGGACAGGAGTGGTTGGCGGGGAGTGCGGGAGTCACACCCGCCTACGTGGGTTTAGAGCCCACGCTGATCCTTCCGATCGACCCCCCGCGTGCCGGGATTCTACCGCATGCGGCGACTCCGGCGGCGCGGACGCCCCCGCGCGCTCCGGCCGGCCCTGTGCTCCGGGACGTGGTCCGTCAGAGCACGGCCCTCACCGCCATCACGGCGACGCCGACGGCGAGCGGCTCGTGGATGTGACGCGCGCCGAGCGCGGCCTGCGCCGCCGGAGTGAAGGCGGACGGCAGGCCCGGCACGGCGGCGATCGTCCCCCGGAGAAGGTCGTCCGTGTCGATGATCGCGGCAGCGGGGCTCGCATCCACGACGAGCGAGCACCGCGAGAGACCTGCCGCCAGCTCGACCGCCTTGACTTCGAGCCCGACCTCCTGCGCGGCGACGACGCGCTCCTCGTCGGGCTCCACGACCAGCACGCTCGCTCCCTTCGCGATCAGGCGGCGCGCGGCGGCACGACCCACCGGGCCGAGGCCGAGCAGCAGGACCTCACGGCCGCCCAACCCTCCGGCGGCCGCCTCGAGAGCCGCGACGTACCCGTCGGCCGTCGCCGGGTCGTCGTCCACGCTGCAGCCCCTGGTGACGTTGAGGGCGATGAAACGATGGTCGTCGGCGAGGAAGAGCACGCCGGCCCCCGCCGCCACGGCGGCCTGGATGCCGCGCACATCCGGCTGGGTGCTCGCCCACGCGTCGCAGCCGAG
>JAAYBE010000257.1 GCA_012719015.1 Actinomycetota bacterium | reverse complement strand
CCGCCCGCCCCGCCTCCGCCGCGCCCGACCCCGGTGACCCGGGTCCGCGCGGCGGCTGTCCCCTGAGCCCTGAGCGGCGTCCCGAGGCGACCACGGCGCGGCGGCGCGTCCGGACGACGGACCGCCGCGCCGTCAGCTCGTCCTGAACCTCCGCAGCCGCAGGCTGTTGCTCACCACGGTGACGCTGCTCAGACCCATGGCGGCGGCCGCCCAGATGGGACTGAGCAGGATCCCGAACGCAGGGTAGAAGGCGCCGGCGGCGAGCGGGATCAGGGCGACGTTGTAGGCGAAGGCCCAGAAGAGGTTCTGCTTCACCGTCCGGATCGTCGCCCGTGAGAGCTGCACGGCGGTCGTGACGCCGCCGAGGTCGCCCGACACGAGCGTCACGTCGCTGGCCTCCATGGCCACGTCGGTCCCCGTGCCGATCGCCATGCCGACGTCGGCCTGCGCCAGCGCCGGCGCGTCGTTGATCCCGTCGCCGACCATGGCGACCCGGCTGCCGTCGTGCTGCAGGGTCGCCACCTCGGCGGCCTTCTGCTGTGGCAGCACGCCGGCGATCACGTGGTCGATCCCCGCCTCGGCGGCGATCGCCCGGGCGGTGGCCTCCTGGTCGCCGGTGAGCATCACGACGTCCAGCCCGAGCTGCCTGAGGCGGCCCACGGCCGCCGCGGAGCTCGGCTTGAGCGTGTCGGCCACGGCGATCGCTCCCGCCGGGACGTCGTCGACGAGCACGCTGACCACCGTCTTGCCCTGGCCGGCCAGGAGCGCGGCCCGCTCCCCGGCGTCGCCGGCGAGCCTCTCGTTGCCGGCCACGACGGTGTGGCCGTCGACCACCGCGCGGATGCCGTGGCCGGCGATCGCCTCGAACGCCGTCGCACGCGGCGTCTCGACGCCGCGTGCGTCCGCCTCCGCGAGGATCGCCGCCGCCAGCGGGTGCTCGCTGCCGCGCTCGGCGCCGGCGACGAGGCGCAGGAGGCCGTCCTCGTCGAGGGGAGGCGCAGCGCCGTCCGCGCCGTCGAACGGCACCACGTCGGTCACCCTCGGCTTGCCCTCCGTCAGGGTGCCCGTCTTGTCGAGCACCACGACGTCCAGCTTGTGCGCCGTCTCGAGGGCCGCGCCGTCGCGGATGAGCACGCCGTTCTCGGCGCCCTTGCCGGTGCCCACCATGATCGCCGTGGGGGTGGCCAGTCCCAGGGCGCAGGGACACGCGATCACCAGCACGGCGACGAAGTTGAGCAGCGCGTAGTTGAGCGCCGGCTGCGGCCCCCAGACCAGCCACACGACCAGGGTCACGGTCGCGATGGCGATGACCGCGGGGACGAACCAGGCGGCGATCACGTCGGCGAGCCGCGCGATGGGCGGTTTGGTGCCCTGGGCCTGCTGGACGAGGCGTACGATCTGCGCCAGGGCCGTCTCGCTGCCCACTTTGGTCGCGCGCAGTGTGAATGAGCCCGTGGTGTTGAGCGTGGCGCCGATCACCTCGTCGCCGGGGTGCTTGCCGACGGGGATGGGCTCGCCGGTGAGCATGGACTCGTCGACCGGCGAGGAGCCCTCCTCCACGACGCCGTCCACCGGCACCTTCTCGCCGGGGCGGACGACGATGCGGTCGCCGACCAGCACCTCGGCGACCGGCACGTCGGTCTCGACCCCATCGCGCACCACCCGCGCCGTCTTGGGCTGCAGCCCGATGAGGGCCTTGATCGCGGCCCCGGTCTGGCCCTTGGCGCGTGCCTCGAGCAGGCGCCCGGTCAGGATCAGGGTGATGATGAACGCCGAGGAGTCGAAGTACATGGGCTCGCCCAGGCCCTGGTGCTCGAAGAACGCCGGGAAGAGGAGGCCGAGCACGCTGTAGAGGTACGCCGCGGACGAGCCCATGGCGACCAGCGTGTTCATGGTCGTCGTGCCGTGCTTCAGGGCCGCCCAGGCGGTGGTGTAGAACTGCCGCCCCACCCAGAACTGCACGATGCTGGCCAGCCCCCAGAGGAGGTAGCCGTTGTGCATCCAGGCGGGCAGGAACGGGAACCAGTGCGGCTGCATCGTGCCCAGGAAGATGAAGATGCTGAGCGCGAAGCCGACCGCCACCTTGAGCTTGAGCGTGTGGTAGGCAGCGGCGCGGGCGGCCTCCTCCGCGTCGGCCGCCGCCGCGACCGCCGCCTCGCCGGCGCCCGGCGCCGGCTCGACGACGTCGTAGCCGGCGCCGCGCACCGCGTCCACCAGGTCCTGGCGGGTCGCCTGGCCGGGGAGGTAGGTGACGGTGGCCTTCTCGGTGGCGAGGTTGACCTCGGCCCGGAGGACGCCGGGCGGCGTGCGCAGGGCCTTCTCCACCCGGCTCACGCAGCTCGCGCAGGTCATGCCGAGGATGGGCAGCGTCTCCTGTGCGGTCACGACCCCGTAGCCCGCGTCCTCGACCGCGGCGACGATGTCGCCGGTGAGCACGGCGTGAGGGTCGAAGGTCACGGTCGCCCGCTCGGTCGCCAGGTTCACGGCCACCTTGTCGACGCCGGCGACCTTGCCCAGGGCGCGCTCCGTCCGTGCCACGCAGCTCGCGCAGGTCATGCCCGTGACGGGCAGCTCGATGGTGGTCTGACGCTCGCTCACTGTCCCGTCTCCCTTCGCGCCCGTCGAGCAGACGGCGCCCGTGGTGGCGCGGCCGCCTCCCCGGGGCGAAGGGGCCGTGTACTTCCTGTGATGTTCCCGGAGCCAAACGACACTCCGTACGACTGACCCGATGATACCCGGCGGGGGTATCCGGCAGGCATCTGTGCGAGCCCGGTATGATGGCTCGCGGCAGCAGCGGCGACGAAACGAGAGGGCATGGCCATCTGGGACCCCCGGCACGAGACCATGGACCGCGAGCGGCTCGAGGAGGTGCAACTCGCGCGTCTGCGTGGGATGCTCGCCAGGGTGCACCGTCGCGTCCCGTTCTACCGCGACCTGCTGGATGGCGTGGGGTTCGAGCCGGGCGACCTCGCGAGTCTCGACGATCTCGGCCGGCTCCCCTTCACCGACAAGGGCGACTTCAGGGACGGCTACCCCTTCGGGCTGTTCGCCGTCCCGCTGTCCGAGGTGGTCGAGATCCACTCCTCGTCGGGCACCACCGGCAAGGCGGTGGTAGGAGGCTACACGCGACGCGACCTCCACACGTGGGGCGAGCTCGTGTGCCGCCTGGCGGTCGCCGCCGGGGTGCACGAGGGCGACGTGGCCCAGATCGCCTTCGGTTACGGCATGTTCACGGGCGGGTTCGGGCTGCACTACGGGCTGCAGCGCGCGGGCGTCGCGGTGGTCCCCATGAGCGCCGGCAACACCGCCCGTCAGATCAAGCTCATGCAGGACTTCGGCAGCACCGTCCTCGTCGCCACACCGTCGTACGCCCTGTACCTGGGCGAGGTGATCCGCCGGCGGGAGGTCGATCCCGCGTCGCTGCGTCTGCGCCTCGGTCTGTTCGGCGCGGAGACGTGCAGTGAGGAGCTGCGGGCCGAGATCGAGGCCCGGCTCTCGATCGTCGCCACCGACAACTACGGGCTCACGGAGCTCTGCGGCCCCGGGGTCGCCGGCGAGTGCGAGTGCCGGGACGGCATGCACATCTCCGAGGACCACTTCATCGCCGAGTGCCTGGACCCGGCCACCGGCGAACCGGTGCCGGACGGCCAGGTGGGCGAGCTCGTGATCACCGCCACGACGCGCGAATGCTCGCCGGTCCTCCGCTACCGCACGCGCGACCTGACCACGCTGACGCGCGCGCCCTGCGCCTGCGGGCGCACGACCGCCCGGATGGGCAAGGTCGTGGGACGCACCGACGACATGTTCATCGTCAGCGGCGTCAACGTCTTCCCCTCGCACGTGGAGAGCGTCCTGTTCCGCATCGAGGGCGTCGAGCCCTTCTACCAGATCGTCCTCGAGCGCTCGCCGACCGGGATGGACACGTTCGAGGTGCAGGTGGAGGTCACCGACGGACTCTTCAACGGCTGGATGGACGACCTGCGCGCCTTCGAGCGCCGCGTGGCGGAGGAGCTGCGCTCGGCGCTGCTCGTGCGGCCCAGGGTGAGACTCGTGGAGCCGGGCGGGCTCGGGCGTGGCGAGGGCAAGGTCCGTCGCGTGATCGACAGGCGACCGGGCTGACCGCCCGGCGCTGAGCGGCGGCCCGGTCCAGCGGTTTCGCGGCGTACGTGGAGGCCGGCGGTGCGAGCCCCCGCTTCGCGCCGCCGGCCAAGGTCAAAGTCGACTGGGAAGTCCTCTCTCAGGGTCTTCCGGTCTCCTGGCCATGACATCGGACCCGGCGGCGGGCGGACCGATAGAACACGCGTCTAGCTCCGTCGGCGCGGCGTGGCCCACGCCGACAACGCGCGGCGCCGCCGGGGACGGGAAGGGGGTGGCGCGGCGCTGCGGAGACGCAGATGCGCGGGTCTGCCGGCGGAGCTCGTCGCCGGGGGGTGCGCCGACGCGCCCGCCCCGACGCGCTCAGACGATGACGCGCAGCAACTCGAGGTAGCTGGTGGTGCCCTCGAGCACCTTGCCCACGCCGTCCTCGCGCAGTGAGGTGACGCCGGCCTGCCGCGCGGCGCGCTGGATGTCGAGGACGCTGCCGCCGGTGGCGATGAGGTCGCGCAGGGCATCGTCGACGACCAGCACCTCGTAGAGACCGACGCGGCCGCGGTAGCCGGTGCCGAAGCACTTGCCGCAGCCCACCGGCTCCCAGATCCTGAAGCGCCGCTTCGGGGCCGGGCCCAGGCCGAGCTCCT
>JAAYBE010000256.1 GCA_012719015.1 Actinomycetota bacterium | reverse complement strand
CCCGTCACGGGAGGCGGCGCCGTGAGCCTCCCGCTGCTGAGCCGACGGCCGCGCCCGCTCGCCGCGGCCGCGCCGGCCGGACACCCCATCTACCGCGAGCTGGTCGCGCCCATCGAGTCCGGCGACCGCATCACCTCATGCGTCGCCGGGCTCGTCTGGACCCTGGTCGAGAGCGGAGGTCAGGCCGGGTTGGCGCTCACTCTGCACGACGGCGTCTACGAGTCGGAGCTTCCCGGGCGGCTGCACGGCGCCGAGATGCGCTGGCTGGCGGAGCACATCACGAGCTGGAACATGTTCGACGCCAGCCTGGCGCTCGGCGCGATCAACGCCTGGTTCAACCGACGCGACAGGGTGGAGCGCCTGCTCGGCAGACCGCTCGTGAGCGAGCGCGGGGTTGCGTTGTTCGAGCGTCTCGCGACCCGTTTCGCCGGCGGCAACGTCGCCGTGGTCGGCCGCTTCCCGCACCTGGAGGCGCTCAGCGAGCAGTGCACACTCACGATCCTCGAGCGGCGTCCGTCGGCCGGCGACCTGCCGGACCAGGCCTGCGAGTACCTCCTCGGGCGCCAGGACTGCGTCTGCATCACCGGCAGCACCGTGTCCAACAAGACGCTCCCGCGGCTGCTCGAGCTGAGCCGGCAGGCCTACGTCGTCCTCGTCGGCCCGAGCGTGCCGCTCACCACCATGTGGTTCGATCACGGCGTCGACCTGCTCGCCGGCACCGTCGTTCTCGACCCGGCCGGCGCCCTCGTGGCGGTGCAGCAGGGCGGGCGGCGCTCGCTGTTCGGCGACAGCCTGGCCATGGTCGAGTTGGGGGCGCAGGACGTTGCGGCCCGCTGACGCCGACGGTCGCCGGCGGGCGACGGCCTCCGGGCCGCTGCGCGGCGCCGGACCGTCGCCCGGCTCCGCCGGCTTCGCGCGTCCCCGGCTCGTGTTCCTCACCGGCCCTCCGGACGTCGGCAAGACGGAGGTGTGCCGCTGCGTCGCAGAGACGGCGCGGCACAGGGGGCTACGGGTCTGCGGGCTCATCACCGAGGCCCGGCGGCTCGCCTCGGGGCGGATCGTCCAGACGGTGCTCAACGTGCGCACGGGAGAGCGTCGGCGACTGGCGGATTACGTGGGTGTGGACGAGGGCGAGCCCATCGGAAGCGGCGCGGCCGGCCGGTTCTCCTGGACGTTCGTGGGCGAGGCGCTGCGCTGGGGTCGTCACGAGCTGGAACGTTGTCTGGCAAGCCCCACCGACCTGCTGGTGATCGACCAGATCGGACCGCTCGAACTGGTCGCCGGGTCCGGCTGGGTCAACGCCGTGCAGATCCTCGAGGCGGGCCGGTTCGGCGTCGCGGTCGTCGTCGTGAACCCGCTGGTCGTCGAACATCTGCGGCGGCGTCTCCACGCCACGGATGTCACGGAGATCGAGGTCGGCGTCGCGTCCTCCACCGGGTTGTGCGAGAGGCTGGTGCGGCTGGCGCTCGAAGGGCGCCGGGAGCCCGGCGGCTGAAGCGGCTCAGCCCGCGGCGGGCGGGACGGACGGGTCGCCGGCGGTGGGGGCCGGCTGCTGGGCCGACCTGTCGCCCGTGGCGCCGTCCGGGGCCGGCAGGTCCACGTCCCCGATCCCGAGGATGCTGCGCGCGGCCAGCACTCCGGCGACGGACGCCTGCACGAGGCCGCGCGTGATGCCGGCGCCGTCGCCCACGGCGTAGAGGTCGGTGACCGGCGTCTGCAGGCCGGCGTCCAGTTCCGGCCGCGCGGAGTAGAACTTCACCTCCACGCCGTAGAGGAGCGTGTCGCGGCTGTTGAGGCCGGGGGTCAGCTTGTCCATGGCGGCCAGCATCTCCAGGATGTCGGTCAGATGACGGTACGGAAGCACGAACGCGAGATCGCCGGCCGTGGCGCCGGCCAGGGTCGGGTGCACCGTGCCGCGCCTGATGCGCTCCGCGGTGCTGCGCTGGCCCCGGTGCAGGTCGCCGAGGCGCTGCACGATGATGTCCTCGCCGAGGACGTTGGCGAGCCGGGCGATGCTCTTGCCGTAGGCGATGGGGTCGTCGAACGGCTGCGTGAAGTCGGTGCTGACCAGCAGCGCGAAGTTGGTGTGGTCCGTCTTGAACCCGGCATAGCTGTGGCCGTTGACGGTGATGACGTCGCCGTAGTTCTCGAGCGAGACGGCCCCGTAGGGGTTCATGCAGAAGGTACGGACGGGGTCGTCGAAGCTCGGGGTGTGGTAGACGAGCTTGCTCTCGTAGAGCGCCGTCGTGAGCGGCTCCATGACCGCCGCCGAGGTCTCGACGCGCACCCCGATGTCCACCGGGTTGGTGCGCAGGCCGATGTGCAGGCGGCGGCACTCGTCGACGAGCCACGCCGCCCCCTCGCGGCCGGGGGCGGCGACGACGGCGTCGGCCGTCACTCTCGTGCCGTCCTCGAGGAGCACGCCGGCGGCGCGCAGGTCGGCCGCTCCGGCGGGTTTCTCCACCAGGATGCGCTCGACCCGGCGTCCGGTCAGCACCTCGACGTGGCCCTCGAGGTCCTCACGCATGCGCGTGAGGATGGCGTGACAACGCTCGGTGCCCATATGACGTACCGGCGACTCGACGAGGGTCATGCCGTGGAGCAGCGCCTCCTTGCGGATCCTCTCCCACTCCCTGCCCCCGCCGTGGACCTCCGCCGGCGCGCCGTATCCGGTCCAGACGTCGTCCACGTAGCAGATGAGCCTGCGCAGGCGCTCTCTGCCCACGAACTGGTCGAGCCAGCCCCCCACATCGGGCGTGAGCGTGAGCTTGCCGTCGCTGAAGGCCCCGGCGCCGCCCCAGCCGCAGGTGATGTCGCAGGGTTCGCAACCGGCGCACACCCCGGTCTGTCGGGCGGGACAGGCGCGCCCGCCGATGTCCGGCCCGCGTTCCACGACCAGCACCGCGGCGCCGTCGCGGCGCACCAGTTCAAGTGCGGCGAAGATCCCGGCGGGGCCGGCGCCGACGACGACGACATCGTAATGAGAGCGTGCGGTGTCCACGGGCGTTGGGCGGGGGGAGGATCGTTGCAAGGGTATGGAGTTCCCTTGTCCAGATGATAGTCGTGCCCTGAACGTCTGACAAACGCAGCGCGTCCCTCAGGATGGATGAGGCCCGGTGAGGCGCTCCGGGTCGGGAAGGAGGGGACGCCGCATGTGGACACCGACGCGTGGTGGGCTCCGGACCGGCGCGGCGGCGCTGGTGAAGGCCGCGCTCGCGGTCGCGCTGCTCGCCGGGTGTGCCGGCGGCGGGGCGCCGCGGCAGACCCCACCGAGGACGATCGCGGTGGCGCCTTCTCCCGGAGAGGGGGCGGCCGTGGTCGAGGCGCGGGTCGGCGACACGGTGGTCGTCACGCTCGAGGCCAACGCCACCACGGGCTACGCGTGGACGTTCACCGCCGGCGACACCTTCGCCATCGAGGGCGACGAGTACGTGCCGGACCCCAACCCCGGGGGGATCGCCGGCAAGGGCGGCAGGCAGGTCGTCACGCTACGGGTGGTGAGAGCCGGGGAGTCGGATCTGACGGGCACGTACGCCCGCGCCTGGGAGACGCCGGCGGCCGGCGCACGGCCGGACGTGGTCGTCACGCTCAGGAGCACGGACCGACGGGCGCCGGGGGTCGGGGCGGCGTGCACCGACCACCCCGCCCCCCGGCGCGTGATACCCTCGGCGCAGAGCCACGCGACTCCGAGGTGAGCATGGACCAGCCCGTCTCCAGTCACGCGCCCCTGCCCGGCCGCGATCCCGTCCTCAGCCGGCGCAGCATCCGCCGGTACACCGATGCGCCGGTCGACGACGCGCTGGTCGAACGTCTCTTGCGGGCCGCCATGGCCGCACCGTCGGCCGGCAACCAGCAGCCATGGCGGTTCATCGTGATCCGCGAGCGGGCGACGCTCGCGCAGATCCCGGAGTGGCACCCTTACGCCAAGATGCTGCCCTCCGCCCCCGTCGCCGTGGTGGTCCTCGGCGACCCCGGCGACGCCAAATGGAAGACCCTCTGGCCCCAGGACTGCGCCGCGTGTGTGCAGAACATGCTCATCGAGGCCGAACTGCTCGGCCTCGGCGCAGTGTGGCTCGGGGTGCATCCTCTGCCCGAGCGTGAAGCCGCGCTGCGCGAGTTGCTCGCCATCCCCGAGCATGTGGTGCCGTTCGCGATCGTCCCGTTCGGCTGGCCTCAGGCGCGCAAGGAGCCGTCGGACCGCTACGACGAGGAGCGCGTACACCACGAACGCTGGTGACGGGGCTCGCCGACCGGGCCTCGCCGACGAGCCGTCGTTTGCCCTCCCGACTCCGCGGGTAGTCTTGCCAATCGACCCGTGATGTGGCGGCCGCCGCCCTCCGGCCCGGCGCCGGCGAGACAGGCTCCGCTCCGCGGGTCATCGTCGCGTCGTCTGCAGGCGGAGTGGAGAGGTGAGCCGTGACAGGACCTGTGTGGGTCCCGACCATCGACGACACCAAGGTACGTGAGGGGGCTTACGCGGCCGTCTTCCCCATGGGGCTGGGCGTGCTTCTGGTCCGCGTCGGCGGCGACTTGTTCGCGATCGCCAACAAGTGCGCGCACATGGGCTGTCCCCTCGAGGGCGGCAAGCTCGAAGGCCATGTGCTCACGTGTCCGTGCCACGACTGGCGGTTCGACGTGCGCACCGGGGCGCTCCTCGATGCGCCGGAGTTGGCAGTCGCGACGTTCCCGCTCAAGGTCGAGGACGGGAAGATCCACGTCCGGGTAGGGGAGGAGTGATGATCGACGAGGTCTTCGTCTACGCGCTCAGCACCTGCCCCTGGTGCCGCAAGACCAAGCAATGGTTCGACGACAGCAGGATCGAGTACGAGGCGGTGGACGTGGACAAGCTCTCTGGCGACGAGCAGGACGCCGCCGCCGACAAGGCCTATGAGCTCAGCGGCGGTCGCCGCTTCCCCGTCGTGGTGATCAACGGCGAGGTGGTCGTCGGCTACAACCCCGACAAGTTCCTCCAGCATCTGAGGAGCTGGGGGGGAGGGGGAGGATGAGCAACGAGCCCCGCAAGGAGTCGCTGAGATACCTCTTCGAGCGCGTGGTCACGCCGCTCGGCTACAAGTTCACGCCGGACGCAGAGCTGGTGGACGAGCTGCTTGAGGCTGAAGTCAAGCTCGAGCAGGACCTCGGGGCGCCGTACTGCCCGTGCCAGGGGCGCAGCGGCGTGCGCGAGGAGGACATGAAGATCGTCTGCCCGTGCATCCCGTTCCACCGCGCCCACTTCGACGCCATGAAACGTTGCTGGTGCGGCCTGTTCGTCCATCTGGACGTGACCGACCCGGACAGCCTGCCCCAGTTCCCGCCGGACGAGGACTGACCATGTGGCACGAAGTAGCGAAGACAGGCGACATCGCCGCCGGCGGAATGAAGTACGTGCGCGCCGGCGAGCCCGAGCGCGAGATCTGCATCTGCGAGTACGACGGCTCGTTCTACGCCGTGAGCCGTCGCTGCGGCCACGAGAACGCACCGCTGAACGAAGGCGCCCTGGAGGGCTGGATCCTCACCTGCCCCCACCACGACGCCCAGTTCGACATCCGCAACGGAAAGAACCTGAGCTGGCCGATCGATCACGACATGGGCCCGGCGGAGGGCATCCCGGAGCCGGTCCGGCGCTGGTTCAGGCTGCAGAAGCGCCTCGAATGGAAGACCAGGGTGCACGACCTGCACACGTACCGCGTCCGGGTGCGTGACGGTGCCATCGAGGTGGACGTGCCGGAGCTGGCCTGACGCAGGCTCCAGCCGCTCGACAGCGACCACCCGGCCGTGGTGGCCGGAGACGATCGGGGGACCCCCGACCTGACGACAAGGAGGAACGATGGCGTTCGAACTGCCGCCGCTCCCGTACGCGGAAGACGCGCTGGAGCCTGAGTACTCGGCCCGCACGGTCAGCTTCCACTACGGCAAGCATCACAGGGCCTACGTCGACACGCTCAACAAGCTGGTGGCCGGTACCGACCTCGCGGAGAAGAGCCTCGAGGAGGTCATCACGGCCGTGGCCGGCAAGGCGGACAAGCAGCCGGTGTTCAACAACGCGGCGCAGGTGTGGAACCACACCTTCTTCTGGCATTCCATGAAGCCGGGTGGGGGAGGCGCGCCCACCGGCGCCATCGCCGAGAAGATCGAGGCGCTGGGCGGTCATGAGAAGTTCGTCGAGGATTTCAAGGCCGCGGCCGTGGGCCGGTTCGGCTCCGGCTGGGCCTGGCTCGTGGTCGACAACGGCGAGCTCAAGATCGTGAGCACGCCGAACGCGGAGATGCCGGCGGCGCCCGGCGTCACGCCGCTGCTCGTGGTCGACGTATGGGAGCACGCCTACTACCTCGACTACCAGAATCTGCGTCCCGTGTACGTGCAGACGTTCTTCGACAAGCTGGTCGACTGGGACTTCGCCAACGCGAACCTGGCCAAGGCCCGCTGAGGGCAGAGCGGGACGGCAGTAGCGGGGGCGGGCGGCGGCGCCGAGGCGTCCTCCGCCCGCCCCTCGGCGCGGAGGCCCCGGGTCGCTCTCCGCGCCGGTCGCCCGGCCGGGACCGGCCGTCATCGACAGTGAACGCGCCGTCGTGGAGACGACCGCGCCGAGACTGAGAAGGGGTACGTCATGATCAAGGGCTTCCGGGACTTCATCCTCCGCGGCAACGTCGTCGACCTGGCCGTCGCCGTCGTCATCGGCGCCGCGTTCGGGGCGGTGGTGACCTCGTTCGTCGACGACGTGCTCATGCAGATCGTGGCGGCGATCGGCGGCCAGCCCGACTTCAGCGGTCTCTCGTTCAAGATCGGCGAGGGAGTGATCAAATACGGATCGTTCCTGAACGCCGTGATCTCGTTCCTGCTGATCGCGACCGCGATCTACTTCGTCGTCGTGATGCCGATGAACAAGGTGGCCGAGCTGCGCGCCCGCGGCGCCGACCCCACCACCAAGACCTGCCCGGAATGCCTGAGCGAGATACCCTACGGCGCCCACAAGTGCGCCTTCTGCGGCTCGGTGCAGGAGCCCAGGGCCTGACGGAGGGTCGGGCGGCGGAGCCAGGCATCCAGCCTTTCCCGGAGACCACCGATGTCCCTTCAGCGGTTGGAGCTCGACGAACACCAGGCGGTCATGTACTCGGACGGCTCCGTGTGCGCCAGTACGCAGGAGCTGGTCGAGAGCGCCGCGTTCGCCCGGGTGCTGCACCTCTACATCGACCGTCTGGAGGCGCAGAACCCGGCCGTGCTCGAGGAGCTGGGGATGGGCGCGTCGGGGGAGAGCCCGACGGCGTCGGTCGGGGGCGCGGTCAACGGTCCTGTGACTCCCGGGAGGGGGGAGATCGAGGACCCCCGGCGGGAGCGTCTTCTGGAGACGATCCGGCTGCTCGCCAACAACCCGCTGGAGCGGGTCTCGTTCACCGCCGGTGCTCCGCCCGGACTCCTCGTCCGGCGGGGGCCGCTGCACGAGTTCGTCGAGGGTCTGTACGACTTCTGGCGCCGCTGGGACAGGTTCCTGGTGGTGCGGGCGGATTCGTCTCCGGCGCCGGGCGACAGACGTCCGCTGCGCGGGTTCACCGAGGCCGTCGAGAGCCTGGCGCGGCTCGTGCGGGCGCTGTACCGGGACGTGGCCGAGAACATCACCGGCGCCCGTCCGCGTGTGCTGCGCCAGGTCGCGGCCGGCGCTGAGGTCGGGGTGTACGCGGTGGGGCACAGATGGCCGGTGCCGGCCCGGTATCGCGACCTGCTCACCGGCATCCCCTTCGTGCGCGACCTGCTGCTCTATCCCCCGCTGCTGCTCGACCCGCCGGCCACCACCCGCGCCGGGCAGTTCGTGGAGGTGGACGAGAGTCCGCTCGCCGGGCTCACGCTGGAGCAACGGGACTGGCTCTGTTATCCGGCGCGGGTGGGGCGGACCACGGTGTTCGTCTACTTCCATCGCGGCTTCATGGGACTCGGGCTGAGCCTCGCCAACCTGTTCGAGGTCGCGTCCGACGAGGAGGTCGCGGCCGGGCCGGACGCCGTGTACCTCTACGGCGTCCCTCCGGCGGCCCTCGCCCGGTTCGGTGCGCTGCCGGCCGTCTTCCACGACGACCGCCCCAGTCGGCTGCTGGTGGCGGCGGTCCCGCTCGAGGACCGCTTCGCCTACTTCGGCTACCTCAAGAAGATGGCGCTCACCCTGCACAACGTCTGTGCCATGGACCGCGGGGCGATGCCGTTCCACGGTGCGTACGCCCGTCTCGTCCTGGGTGACGGCAGCCTCGCCACGGTGCTCCTCATCGGCGACACGGCGACCGGCAAGAGCGAGACTCTGGAGGCGCTGCGCGTGTTCGGCGCCGACCGGTTGCGGGAGGTGCGCATCATCGCCGACGATATGGGCACCCTCGAGGTGGACCCCGGCGACGGCCTGCTCGGGTTCGGCAGCGAGATCGGCGCCTTCGTGCGCCTCGACGATCTGCAGAAGGGGTACGCTCTGGGTCAGCTCGACAGGTCGATCATCATGAGTCCGAGCAAGGTCAACGCCCGTGTGGTCCTCCCGGTCACCACCCTCGACGATGTGCTGCACGGCTACCCGGTGGACTTCCTGTTGTACGCCAACAACCATGAGGCCGTGGACGCCACGCATCCCGTCGTCGAGCGTCTGAGCGACGAGGCCGCGGCGCTGGCCGTGTTCCGCGACGGCGCGGCCATGAGCAAGGGCACGACCACGGCGGTCGGTGTGACCCACAGCTACTTCGCCAACCCGTTCGGCCCGGCCCAGCGCCGCGGGCAGCACGAGGCGCTCGCCGCATCCACCTTCGCGGCGGCGTTCCGGGCCGGCGTGTTCGTCGGCCAGCTGCGCACGCAGCTCGGCCTGCCGGGCAAGGAGTCGGCCGGGCCACGCGCCGCCGCCGAGGCCCTGCTCGACCTCATCGCCGCGAAAGGAGCACGTCCCTCATGACCACCCTGTACGAGTCGGGCGAGACCGCCTGGGGGCTCATCAACCGGGGCAAGGTGCGCGACGTGTACGAGTACGCGCCCGACCGGCTGCTCATCGTCGTCACCGATCGGCTCTCCGCTTTCGACGTGGTCCTGCCCACCCCGATCCCCGAGAAGGGCATGGTGCTCACGCAGATCTCCAACTTCTGGTTCGGGCAGACCGCACCCATCATCCCGAACCACCTGGTCGACCCGGATCCGTTCGACGTCGACGGCGAGCACGGCCACCTCGCGGGACGGTCTGTGGTGGTGAAGAGAGCCGAGGCGCTGCCGGTGGAGGCGATCGTGCGCGGCTACCTCACGGGGTCCGGGCGCAAGGATTACGAGAGGACGGGCGCCGTGTGCGGGATCGACCTGCCGGCCGGCCTCGTCGAGGCGAGCCGGCTGCCCGAGCCGATCTTCACACCGTCCACCAAGGCGGCCCTCGGCGCCCACGACGAGAACATCTCGTTCGCCCAGACGGTCGACCTGATCGGCCGCGAGCTGGCCGAGAGGGTGCGCGACACGGCTCTCGAGCTGTACGCGTTCGGCGCCGCCCATGCGCTCGAGCGCGGCATCATCATCGCCGACACCAAGTTCGAGTTCGGGCTTCTCGACGGTGAGCTGATCCTCATCGACGAGGCGATGACGCCGGACTCGTCGCGCTTCTGGCCGGCGGACGGGTATCGGCCGGGCAGCAGCCAGCCGAGCTACGACAAGCAGTACGTGCGCGACTACTTGGAGACGCTCGACTGGGACAAGACGGCGCCGGGACCGGAGTTGCCTCCGGAGGTCGTGGCCAGGACCTCCGAGAAATACCTGGAGGCGTGGCGTCGGTTGACGCGACCGTGAGCGGACGACGGGATCCCGGCGGGCGAGGCGGAGCGCCTCCCGCCGCGTCCATCCCCCAGGCCTCCTTGCACTGGGACCGGAGGTACGCCGCGCACGAGAAGGTCTGGGGCGACTCGCCCAGTCCGCTGGCGCAGCTGACGGTCGCCCGTCTGCGACCTTACGCGCGGCCGGACCTGAGACTGCTCGACGTCGGGTGCGGGTACGGACGCGACACGCGCTACCTCGCCGCCGAGCTCGGCTGTCGCGTCCTCGGCATCGACGGCTCGCCGGCCGCCGTGGAGACCGCGCGCACGGAGCACTCGCGCGCCGTGCGCCGCTCGGGCAAGGCCGGCCTCGACGCCGAGTACCGGGCCACGGACATGGCGTCGTTCGCGGCCGATCCGGACAACGCCAGCGCCTTCGACGTCGTCTTCGCCTGCAACGTCTACCATCTTCTGGGACCGATCGGTCGGCGCGAGTTCGCGGCCACGCTCTCGGCCGTGACCCGCCCCGGCGGGCTGCTCTTCCTCAGCACGTTGTCGCCGCGCGACCCGGAGCATTACGCGAAGGGCGATCCCGTCTCCGGCGAGGAGCGCAGCTGGGTCAGCGGGGTGTACCTGCACTTCTGCACCGCCGAGGAGCTCACGCGCGATTTCGCCGGCTTCGAGATCCTGGACCTGGAGGAGCGCTCCTACGAGGAGCCACGCCCGGGGCGGTCGCCGCACCATCACACGAGCTGGTTCCTGGAGGGGCGCCGGCGCTGAACCGCCGGCGGAGCCGTCGGCCACCTGCCGGCCGGCGTGTCGGAGCCTACGCCCGGTAGGTGGCACTGAAGGCGGCCGCGCTGGCCGCCTCCGCCTCGTCGATCAGGGCCCTCAGCCGGGCGAGCTCGCGCTCGGGGACGGACAACCGCACGTCGTCGACCTGCTCCACGGCCACGGTCCCCCGCACACTGCTCGTGAGCAGCAGGCCGTCCTCGGGGTGGAGGTCGACGACCCGCGTCCAGGCGTCCACCACCGGGATCCCCGCGGCTCCGGCGAGCTCGTCGATCTTGGCGCGGATCACGCCGGGCAGGATGTCCCCCTCGGCGGGGGGCGTGACCAGGACGCCGGCACGCAGCACGAACACGTTGGAAGTGGAGCCCTCGAAGATGCGGCTCTC
This sequence comes from Actinomycetota bacterium, assembly GCA_012719015.1. Lineage (GTDB taxonomy): Bacteria > Actinomycetota > Thermoleophilia > UBA2241 > UBA2241 > CAIXSE01. Next base: position 3,504 of record JAAYBE010000256.1, on the reverse strand, counting down.
GTCGTCCACGAGCAGGGCGTCGTCCACCCCGGCGGCGCGGGCGGCGCGCTGCGCGAAGTAGGACTGCATCACGGTCATGGCCTTGTACTGGGCGCTGACGCGCACGCCGCGGTACGAGATGACGCGCAGCGGCCTGGCGGGGAAGTCGCGGCGGTCGGTCTGCACCAGCAGGTTCGGCGTCCCGCCGGGCGGCCCGGCGGTGACCAGCAGCCGGCAGGAGTTGTCGGTGCCGCCGTTGGCCTCGCTCAGCCGGAGGATCTGCCCTGCCAGCTTGGGTTTGTCGATCTCGTTGTCCAGTCCCAGTGCGGCGATGCCGCGCTCGAGACGGAGGATGTGCTCCTCGAAGAACGCCGGCACGCCGTCGATGAGCTTGATGGTCTCGTAAAGGCCGAGGCCGTGGGTGAGGGCGCGGTCGGTGGCCGGCAGGGTCGCCTCGGTCTCGTCCATGAGCACGTCGTTGATGATCAGCTGTGGCACGGCGCGTAGTCTATCGCGTCTCTCACCCCGCGCGCTCGGCGATGCTGGCGCTCACCGCGCGCAGCATGCCGGCCGCCTTGTGCAGCGTCTCGCGATATTCGTTCACCGGCACCGAGTCGGCGACGATGCCGCCGCCCGCCTGCAGGAACAGCCGGTCGCCCTTGCGCACCAGTGTGCGGATGACGATGTTGAGGTCGAGCCGCCGCGTGGCGACCCATCCGAAGGACCCGGTGTACGGACCGCGGCGCACGGTCTCCAGCTCGTCGACGATCTCCATGCAGCGCACCTTGGGGCACCCGGTGATCGTCCCGCCGGGGAACATCGCCCTGATCAGGTCCACCGCGTCGCGCGAGGGATGCAGGCGGCCGCGGATGTTGCTGACGATGTGGATCACGTGACTGTAGAACTCGTTGACCATGAGCTCGTCGACCCGCACCGTGCCGTACTCGCAGACCCGCCCGAGGTCGTTGCGCTCGAGGTCGACGAGCATGATGTGCTCGGCGCGGTCCTTGGGGTCGAGGTTGAGCTCCTCGGTGAGGTCCTTCTCGGCGAGTGAGCCGCGCGGGCGCGTCCCCCCGATGGGACGCGTCTCGGCCCAGCCTCCCTCCCCCAGCCGGACGAGACGCTCCGGCGACGAGCTGATCAGCTCGTACTCCCCCAGGTTGAGGTAGCCGGCGAAGGGGCTCGGGTTGACGGTGCGCAGCGTGTCGTACAGGTGCAGGCTGGGCAGGGAGTAGCACAGGTCGAGCCGCTGGCTGAGGTTGGCCTGGAACACGTCGCCGGCGTGGACGTACTCGCGCGTGCGGCGCACGACCTCCTCGTATTCGGCCTGCGTGAAGTTGCTGCGGAAGACCGGCAGGTCGTTGCCGTGGAGCACGGCGGCGGAGGGACGGCGCGCAGCCCGCAGGGCCGCCTCGACGCGCCCCGCCTGCGCCGCCGCCGCGCCGGCGTCCGCGGCGAGGCGGTCGACCAGCACGGCCTCGCCGCTCGCCAGGTCGTAGCGCAGCAGGCGGCCGGGGAGGAAGACGTCGATGTCGGGGATGCCGAGGTCGTCACACACCGTGTCGGGCAGGCGCTCGAGATAGCGCACGGCGTCGTAGCTGATGAGCCCGAACAGCGCCTCGGCCTCAGGGAGGTCGTCGTCCCGCGCCGCGTGCGCCCCTTCTCCGCGACCGGCCTCCGTGGCACCGGATCCGGCGGAGGGGCGGGGATGCTCCGCCCACCGCGCGGCCTGACGCAGCGCCTCGAACGGTGGGAGCCGACGCAGATCGGCGGCCTGGCGGGCGAGGGTGCGCGCCGGCGTGCCCCCCTCGCGGGTCACGCCGGGGCCGACGGTCGCCTCGACGACGCCGGCCCGCGCCCGCAGGCGCAAGACGGGGTCCCAGGCGAGGTAATGCCGTTGCGCGAGTCTGGCCGAGCCGCCGGCCGAGTCCAGCAGCACCACGGGCGCCGCGCCCTCGAGCCCGAGTTCCCGGACGAGCGTGACCGGGTCGACGGCGTCGGTGTGAAGGTGTGTGACGTGGAGGGCGGCGGCCGGCATGGTCATGTGGCTCAGTGTACTCCCGTCGCCGCCGCGGCGCGCCGGGCGCCTGATCCCGCGACGCTACTCGTCGCCGTACCCGTAGTCCTCGGTCTGGCGCAGCGTGCGGAACTGCGTGTAGTCGCGCACGAAGCCGAGGCGCACGAGCCCGGTGGGGCCGTTGCGGTGTTTGGCGATCTTGAGCTTGACCACGCCCTTCGACGCCGGGTCGCTGGGGTCTTCGTAGATGAACATGACCATGTCGGCGTCCTGCTCGATGGCGCCCGACTCGCGGAGGTCGGCCAGCTGGGGCTCGCGGTCGGCGCGCGCCTCGGGCGCGCGGTTGAGCTGGCTGACGGCGATGACGGGCACGGAGAGCTCACGGGCGAGCTGCTTCATGGCGCGGGAGATGTTGCTGACCTCCTGCTGGCGGTTGTCTGCCCGCCCGTCGCCGGTCATGAGCTGGAGGTAGTCGACGATCACCAGGCTGAGCGGCGTCTTGGCCTGGAGGCGGCGCGCCTTGGCGCGGAGCTCGAACATGTTGAGGCCGGCGGTGTCGTCGATGAAGATGTCGGCTTTCTCGAGCACGCCGGCCGCCTGGACCAGCTTGGCGTGGTCGTCCGGAGAGAGGTTGCCGGTGCGCAGCTTGTGCGAGCTGACGCGCGCCGAGGAGCACATGAGGCGTTCGCCCAGCTCCTCGGCGCTCATCTCGAGGCTGAAGACGGCGACCGCGTGCCGGCTGCCGTCGGGGCGGCGCCCCTCGGTCGCGATGTGCTGCGCCATGTTGAGCGCCAGGCTCGTCTTGCCGACCCCGGGGCGCGCGGCCAGCACGATGAGATTGGCGCGCTGGAAGCCGCCGGTGAGCCTGTCGATGGCCTCGAAGCCGCTGGCGACGCCGGTGACCCCGCGGTCGCTGTCGAGCGCCGCCAGGTGCTCGAAGTTGCGGACGAGGACCTCCCTGATGTGCTCGAATTCGCCGACGCTGCGCTGCTGCTGGATGGCGAAGACCTTCTGCTCACAGCGGTCGAGGAGGTCGCGCGTCTCGCCCGGGTGCTGGTAGCCGAGCTCGGCGATCTCGTTGCCCACGCGGATGAGCGAGCGCAGCACGCTCTGTTCGCGCACGATGCCGGCGTAATACGGGGCGTTGGCCGCCGCGGGCACGAACTCGGCGAGCGCGTGGACGAACTCGCGCCCGCCGGCGCGTTCGAGCGACCCTGCCCGCTCGAGCTGGGCGCTCAGCGTGATGACGTCGACCTCCTCGCCGCGCTCGAACAGCGTGAGGATGCCGCCGTAGACGAGGCGGTGCGTGTCGCGGTAGAAGTCGTCGGCGGTGAGCAGCTCGGCGACCGCCGTGATCGCGTTGGGGTTGACCAGCATCGCCCCCAGCACCGACTGCTCCGCCTCGAGGTCGTGCGGCGGCAGGTGCGGGCTGGCGGGGGGTTGCAGGCGTTCGACGGCCATGGCGTCCTCGTGCGGGCGGTGACGTGCGACCCGCAGTCTACTCGCTG
>JAAYBE010000255.1 GCA_012719015.1 Actinomycetota bacterium | reverse complement strand
TTAGGCTAGCCGGGTAGTGTGCGTGAGCAGCCCGGGAGGGTCCGCGTGAGCATCTCCGGCCCAGACGCGGCCACAGCCATGGACGGCGGCGACGGCCGCACCGTGGCCGACGGCGCCCTTGCGCCGCCGGCTCGTCCATGCTCCCGCGAACGGACGGCGTTCGTCGTCGCTGTCGGGGCGATCCTGGTCTACCTCGTCCTCGCGTACCTCGTGTTCGTGCGTCCGGGCGTGGATCGGGCCGACCATGTCCTCGCCGTCCTGCTGCCGGCGGCGCTTCTCGCGTTGTGCGCCGAGCTGTACCCGCGCATGCTCGCCGGCCTCCGCGCCTCGCTCGCGCTCCTGTTCGGCGTGGTCGGTGTCGTCACCGGCCTCGTGCACGTCGCTCGCCTGATCGTCGAAGGCCTCAGCCCCTCGGCCCTGTGCGGACTGCTCCCGCTGGCCGCCGGCGTCGTCTTCCTCATCGTCGGAGCGTGCGTGGCGTGGACGTCGCGCAAGCGCGGCGGACCCATCTGGTGGACGCTCACACGCCGCGCCCTCGTGGCCGTCGGGGCGCTGCTGGTGCTCTACTGGGTCGTCCTGCCGGTGAGCACGGCGATCATCGCCACCGAGCGCCCGCGCGAGACGATCACGGAGGCCGATCTCGGGCGGCCGTACGAGGACGTGACGCTGACCACGCGCGACGGACTGGAGTTGAGCGCGTGGTACGTTCCGTCGCAGAACACGGCCGCCGTCGTCACCTATCCGCGCGCCTGGACGATCCCGCAGGCGCGTCTGCTCGCACGGCATGGCTACGGCGTCCTGCTCGTGGACCCGCGGGGCTACGGCGAGAGCCAGGGCGACCCCAACGCGTACGGCTGGCGATCCGCCCGCGACGTCGAAGCCGCTGTCGCGTGGCTGCGCCGCCGGCCCGAAGTACGCAGGCGGCGCATCGGCGGCCTGGGGCTCTCCGTCGGCGGCGAGGCGATGCTCGAAGCGGCCGCGCGCAGCCGTCGTCTCAAGGCCGTGGTCGTCGAGGGCGTCGGCATCCGCTCGGTGCGTGAGTCCCCGCTGCGTCGTGGGCCGAGCATCCTGGAGAAGGTCCTCCAGTACCCCCAGGACCTCGTGCAGACCGTCGCCGTCTGGGTGCTCAGCGGCGACGACGTACCCATGTCGTTACGCAACGCAGCGCTGTTCATCGGTCCACGCGCCGTCCTCTTCATCTACGGCGAGGAGGGCCAGGCGGTCGAGAAGGCCGTCACCCCCGTGTACTACGAGGCCGCGCTCCCCACCAAGGAGATCTGGGTGGTGCCGGGCGCGGGGCACACCGGCGGGATCGAGGCGGAGCCGGACCTGTACGAGCAGGTCGTGATCGGCTTCTTCGACAGGATCCTGTTGCCGAAACGGTGAGCAGGTCCTCCGGGGCCGCTCAGGAGGCCTCCTCCAGCGCCTCCTCGAACTGGCTCGCGTAGAGGGCGTGATAGAAGCCGCCGGCCGCCATGAGCGCGTCGTGGGAGCCCTGCTCGATGATGGCCCCCTTGTCCATCACCAAGATCACGTCGGCGTCGCGGATGGTGCTCAGACGGTGGGCGATGACGAAGCTCGTGCGCCCCTTCATGAGCTCCGCCATCGCCTGCTGGATCAGCACCTCGGTGCGCGTGTCCACGGAGCTGGTGGCCTCGTCGAGGATCAGGATCTCGGGGTCGGCGAGGAACGCCCGGGCGATGGTGAGCAGCTGGCGCTCGCCCTGCGAGACGTTGGTGGCGTCGTCGTCGAGCAGGGTGTCGTAGCCGTCGGGGAGGGCGCGCACGAAGTGGTCGACGCGGGCCGCCCGTGCGGCGG
>JAAYBE010000254.1 GCA_012719015.1 Actinomycetota bacterium | reverse complement strand
CTGCTTCTATCTCATGCCCGGGCTCGGCGGGCGCGCGGACGCCGCCGTGCACGTCGAGGGCTCCGCCCGTGTGATCCGCGAGGTGGCGTGGTCCGCACCCCCGCTGAACCCCCCGGTCGTCCGTCTCAGGACGGCCGCGGTGGTGCCCGGCACGCCGCTCGGCGCGCGCGCCGCGGCCGGCGGGTTCGAGCTGCCCGACGACGTCGAGATCGCGCGGGAGCTCCGCGACCTGCTGACGCAGGTGGGCGATGCGCGGTTCGAGCTCCGCTCCGACCACATGCTGAACCTGCTGCAGGAGCTCGAGGGTTCACTCCCGCGCGACCGCGCCCGCCTCACGGCGGTCCTGGACGAGTACCTCGGCTGGCCGCGCGCCGACCAGGCGCGGTTCGCGGTCGGCGTGCGGCTGGGCGTCTTCCGCCGCCTCGCCGATTACGACGACGCGACGCGGCGGAGGGCGCTCGAGGCCCGCTTCGCGGAGTACGAGCAACCGAGCGCCGGCGAGTTGCTGGAGGCCGCGTCGGCGCTGCGCTCACGCTTCATCTGATCCGGCCGCGCGTCGCCGCCCGCTCCTCAGGGGTCCACGTCCAGATCATCCACGAGGTAGCGCTGTACGTGGGGACCCGTCACGCGCGCCACCGTCCCGCGGTCGAGCCCGGCGAGCGGCTCGACGCGTGTCACGTACCTCACCATCGCGAGTCCGAGCAGCTGCGCCCCGATCAGGATGGCCCGCAGCTCAGGGTGGGGGACGCGCAGCGCGCGTGTCACCGGACCGACGAGCCGCCGGGTGATGAGCTCCCTCACCATCTCGGCGGCCGTCTCGTGCGTGACCGCCGAGCGGATCATGGCGAGGAACACCTCTCGGCTCGTCCCCGACTCCCAGATCTCGAGGAACCCGAGGACGATGCGCTCTCCGATCCGCTCAGGATCTCCAGCGACGGTGGCCGCGACGATCTCCTCTGCATCCCACGGCATCTCCATCGCCCGCTCGAAGAGGCTCTCCTTGTCCCCATAGAAGTGGCGAACGAGAGCCGGGTCCACGGATGCTCGGGCGGCGATGCCGGTCAACGTGGCCCTGTCGTAACCATCGGCGGCGAAGGCGTCTCGCGCCGCCGCGAGGATGGCCTCCCGTGTGCCGCTGACGCCGGGCCGGCGTCCGCTGCGACCGCCGGCCCGGCGCGGGTCTTTCGTGCTCCCGCTCACCGGCCTGATTCTAGCTCAGACGACGTCCGCGAGCGGGCTGCGTGGCTCGTCCCCACCACCGCGTTGCGCTGGAGCACGGCGGGGTCCGAGGAGGAGCGCCGGTGCGACCCCGAGCAGCGCCACGCAGGCGGCGACGAGCAGCGGCAGGTCGAAGGCGTCGCTGCGCGCGGCCACGAAGACCGACGTGAGCTTCGTCCTCAAGGCGTCCTGGAGAGCGCCGCCGGCGGCCGTCGGCGCGCCGGAGGCTCCCGCGGCCGGCGGCGCGCCGGCGAGCGGATCGAGCCCGTTCACCGTCTGTCCGGGGCTTGCGGAGGCGGCCGCCACGTTGTGCTCGATCGTGGTCATGATGGCGGTCTTGGCCGGCGCAGGCACGCCTGCCTGGCGGTCGACGATCGTCTCCGCCCGGCCGACCGCGTCGGTCATAGAGGCCGTCATGCTGTGGGAGAAGACGGCGACCAGGAGCGCGACGCCGAGGACGAAGCCCATCTGCCGCGCCCAGTTGATCACCCCGGAGCCGGCCCCGCCGGCGTGGTGTGGGACGGCGCTCATGCCGGCGATCGCCAGCGACGGCATGGCGAAGCCGAGCCCGGCGCCGAGCAGCAGCGTGCGCCAGGAGACGTCCCAGAGGGTCGCGGTCGGCTCCAATTGGCGAAGGAGCAGAAGGCCGGCCGCCATGGCCAGCATCCCGACGGCGGCCGGCACGCGCGGCGAGACGTGGTCGAGCAACTTCCCCACGAGCGGCGCCAGCAAGGCTCCGAGGGCAGGCATGGGGGTCACCGCCACGGCGGCCTCGAGCTCCGAGTAACCCAGCACGTTCACCATGTAGATGACGAGCAGGAACATCGATCCCATCATGGACAGACCCATGACGAGCATGCCGCCGCTCGCGCCGGCGAAGACGCGGTCGCCGAACAGGCGCAGGTCGAACAGCGGCGACGGGGTGCGCAGTTCCCAGAGCACCCACGTGACGAGCAGCGCGGCGGCGCCCACCAGTAGGCCGAGGATGACCGGCGAGGTCCACCCCCATCCGTTACCTTGGATCAGCGCCAGGGTGAGGGCGAAGATGCCGGCGGCGGAGAGACCGATGCCCAGCGGGTCGAGCCCGCCACGTGTCGCGCGACGATGCTCCGGCACGAAGGTGAGCACGAAGGCGATCCCGGCTGCACCGATCGGGACGTTGACGAAGAAGATCCAGTTCCACGACGCGTATTGAGTGAGCGCGCCGCCGATCGTCGGGCCGAGCGCCGCCGCGACGGCGCCGATCCCGCCCCAGAGGCCGGTCGCGAGGCCGTGCTGCCGTGCGGGGAAGACGCCGAGCAGGATCGACAGCGAGACGGGGATCAGCGCCGCGGCCCCGACGGACTGCCCGACGCGGAAGAGGATGAGCCAGTCGATGGACGGGGCGAGCCCGCAGGCGAGCGAGAACCCGGTGAAGAGCGTGAGGCCGGCGAGGAAGACCCGCTTCTGGCCGAGCCGGTCCGAGAGGCGGCCCACGGCGAGGATCAGCGCCAGCAGGCCGAGGTTGTAGGCGTTCAGTACCCAGGAGACCCTGGTCACCCCGGCCTCCATCTCCGTCATGATCGCCGGGACGGCGATGTTGACGATCGTGGCGTCAAGCAACGCCATGAACAGTCCCAGTGAGACCGTCAGCAGGACCATCCATTTCCGCGATCGTATCTCTTCCATCTGCACTCCCCGTAGAATTCTTGACGGCGAGAATTATTGAGGAATATATTTCCCTGTGTCAAGAAATGCGGCTTCAGGCGGCGAGGCGTCGCCCGGTCGCCGCATCGGCCGGAAGGGGAGACAGTCATGACAGGGAGCGAGTTGGTCCCGGCGATCGTCCTGTTCGTCCACAACCTGTTCACCGCTCTGTGGATCGGAGGGATGATCGTGATCGCCGTCGGCGTGGCGCCGGCGGCGCGGAGGACGCTTGACGGGCAGCCCGCGGTCTTCCGGCTCCTGGGCGCGCTCCAGGCCCGCCTGCGATGGTTCGTCTACGCGGGCATCGTCGTGCTGCCGGCAACGGGGATCATGCTCGCCCGGCGGAACCCCGGATTCGAGGGGTTCTTCGCCTGGGGCGACACCTATTCCGTCGCGCTCTCCCTCAAGCACGGCGTCGTCGTCGCCATGGTGGTGGTCGCGCTGGTGCGGAGTCTGGCACTGGCAGGCCCGCGGCCTGCTGCACCGGCCCCCGCGGGCCGGGATGGAGCCGGCGGCGCTGGCGTCGGTCGCTTGACGCCCACGGCCCGCCGGGCGCGGCTCAGCATGTCGTTGCTGCTCCTCAACATCGCGCTGGGCTGCGTCGTCCTGTTCCTGAGCGCGGTCACGGGCATCGTCTGAGGACGGCCCGTGCCGGGTCCGGCCGGCTCTTCGAGGCCGTCGCGAGAGATCCGCTAAGGCCGACGTGCCGCTTCACGGTGAGTCCGCCCTGCGTCCTGGCTCCGGCGCCCGGCCGCCGCCCTGCTCGCCGAGCCGGCGGCCGGTGAGCAGGGCCGGGACGACGGCGAGCAGACCGCCGCACGCGGCGGCGTAGAAGGGCCACGTGAACGAGTCCGCGACGCGGTCGTGGTACAGCTTCGCGAGCGCCGCATCGAGTTCGCGGAAGGCGCCCTGCGACGCCTCCGCCGGCGCCGGCGCGCCGGCCAGCGGGTCGGTCGTCATCGGGGTGCCGACGCCGGCGCCGGCGGCCGCCTTCGCGTTGCGGAGCAGCGTCGCCGTGTAGGCGCTCCTGGCGGCCGGACCAAGCTGTCGCGAGGCGGCGATGAGGGCCGTGGCCTCCCGGGTCGCGCGGCGCGCGTTCTGCGCCACGGCGTGGGAGAAGATCGCGACCACCAGCGCCACGCCGATCGTGAACCCGACCTGGCGCATGGTGTTGAGCGACCCCGATCCCACGCCGCGGACCCGTGGCGGCAGCGCGGCGACCGACGCGGCCGAGAGGGTGGGCGTGGCAAGCCCCATCCCGACCCCCAGGAAGGCGACCCGCCACATCACGTCGTGGAGTCCGCTGTCGCCGTCGAGGCGTGCCATGAGGAGGAGCCCGACGCCGAAGCAGGCCGCGCCGAGGGCCGATGGGAGGCGCGGCCCGATGCGGTCAGTGAGTCGGCCGGCGTTGGGGGCCACGAGGAGGGCCAGCACCGGCATCACGCTGATCGCCAGCGCCGCGCGGAGTTCGGAGTAGCCCGACACGGTCACGAGGAAGATCACGAGCATCAGGAACGTGCCCCCCATGGCCACCCCGAGGAACATGATGGCCGTGTTGGCCGCCGTGAAGGGCCGGATGCGCAGCAGGCCGACCGGGAACATCGGCGACGGGGTGCGCGTCTCCCACCACATGAACACCGGGAACGTCGCCGCGGCCGACGCCCCCAACGCGACGATCACCGGCGATCTCCAGCCCCAGGCGTCGGCCTGGACGAGCGCCAGGGTGAGGCAGAAGAGGCCGGCGCCCGAGATCAGGATGCCCGGGATGTCGAGTCCGCCCTCGGCACTGTGCGGCCGATCACGAGGGACGATCCAGGCGCAGACCGCCACCGCCACCAGGCCGATCGGGATGTTGACGAAGAAGATCCAGGACCAGTCGCCGTAAGCGATGAGGACGCCGCCGAGCGACGGGCCGATCGCCGCCGCGGCCTGGCCGAGGGCACCCCAGATCCCCACGGCGGTGCCCTGTTGCCGTTGCGGAAAGGCGCTGAGCACGATCGCCAACGACACGGTCATCAGGGCCGCTCCACCCAGTCCCTGTCCGGCCCGGAAGGCGACCAGCCACCCGACGCTCGGGGCGAATCCGCAGAGCATCGAGAACACCGTGAAGGCCACCAGGCCGAACAGGAAGACACGCCGCTGGCCGTAGCGGTCGGCCACCCTCCCCATCGAGAGGAACGCCATGGCGAGGACGAGGCTGTAGGAGTTGAGGACCCAGGACACCCCGGCGACCGTCGTGTGGAGGCCCTCGATGATCGCCGGCGTCGCGATGTTCACGATCGTGACGTCGAGCAGGGCCATGAACATCCCGAGGCTGACCACGACGAGGATCCACCACTTGCGCGGATGTCCCTGGTCGACGGGAGGCCGGCCGGCCGAAGCGGCGGGCAGCCCGGGTAGTGTGGTGGCGGCCTCGCTCACCAGTGGAACTCGTCCGGGCAGGGGGTGTCGTGATCGGGCCCCGTGACCGCGAGCCGGACCGGGGACCCCCCGGGCGTGACGGGCTTGAGCTCCGAGGGCGCGCGGGCGTCGGCGGCTCCGAGGTCGGCGATGTCCTGCCGGGGCGGTGGCGCCGCGGTCGACACGCGCCGGTCGCGCCGCAGTCCGCATGGTGGTTCGGCGACGATGGCTCGCACGAGCGCTCCTCCGGGCGCCGGGACAGGTACGACGTGCGTCGACCTCATCACGCCGCGTGACAACGGTCAAGCGCGCTCGGGGCAGGGCGGAGAGGGGGTGGGAAGGCCGGTCGGCGGCCCCAGGAGGGACGCGCACCCACCGTCGTCCGCGGCGGTCGTTTGACTCCGTGCGCTCTTGCGCGAAAGTGCGCGCTTTCACAAGCGCACTGCGTGTCGAAGCGCCTCGCGGGCGACGGCTTCAGGCGCCCCTCCGACGACGCTGCGGGAGACGACCCGGACAGCCTCCGCCCGCTCCGGCCTCTCGTGCGCCCGTGCGCCGGCAGCCCGCCTCGGAGATGGGCGGACATGCCGCCGCGCCGTGCCGGTCTGTGTGCGGTCGGCGGTCTCCGCCGACACCGGTGCGCTTGACACGGACGTGGGTGAGCATAAGATGTGTGCGACTTTGTGCGGTCTTGTCGAGCCGTGAGACGTCATGTACGGGGGGAGAGGCTTGCCGCCAGACATCCCGGAGGTCCACGAGATGATCCCTGCGGAGCGGCGTGCCCGCATCGTCGAGCTGGTCAGGGAGAGGCGGGCGGTCCGGGTCTCCGCGCTGAGCGAGGACCTCGGCTTCTCGGGCATGACGATCCGCAGGGACCTCGAGCGCCTCGAGGCGGAGGGCGTCCTCGTGCGCACCCACGGGGGCGCAGTGCTCAGGCGGCACGTCTCGGAGGAGACGTTCTATGTGGAGCGGGAGGCCGCGCGTACCGAGGAGAAGCGCCGCATAGCCCAGGCCGCCGCCGCCCTCATCCAGCCGGGCGAGACGGTCTTCCTGAGCTCCGGGACCACGGCGGCGCAGGTCATCCAGCACGTGGACCCCTCACTCGAGGCGCGGATCATCACGCACAACGTCGGCGCCGTGCAGGAGGCCCGCGGGCTGCGGGTGGAGGTCGTCCTGGTCGGCGGTCTGTACCGGCCGCGCTCCAACGCCGTGAGCGGACCGCTGGCGATCGAACAGGTCTCCCGCTTCCACGGCGCCAAGATGCTTCTCGGCGTGGACGGGTTCGACCTCGACGAAGGACTGACCACGCCGACCATCAGTATGGCGGGCGTGGAGAGGGCGATGATCCAGCAGACGCGCGGCGAGGTCGTCGCTCTGGCCGATGCGACGAAGATGGGCGTGATCGCCGACGTCGTCATCTGCGGGCTCCACCAGGTGGACACCGTGCTGATGGACGACGGTGTGGGGCCCCGGCTGCGCGACGAGCTCGAGCGGTCGGGGCTCAAGTGCATCGTCGTCTGAGTCCGGCGCGTGACCCGGACGCAGGATCGCACAGAAAGCGAGGATGAGTGGACGTAGCCAAGGCGAACGAACTCTACGAGATGGCGATCCGCCTCGCGGCGGACACCCAGATCCTGCGCGACGCGCTGGAGGAGGAGTTCCTCGGCAACCAGGTCCGGGAGGTCGTGACCTCCGAGTACGATCTCGGCGAGGTCCTGCGTGTGGAGCAGATCTTCGGCGGCACCGAGAACCTGAGCTTCGGTGTCGTGACCGGGACCGCCGACGGCGAGCACCGTCACTTCGTGCGCAAGTACAAGTACGGCACCGTCGAGCGTGAGATCCGGTATGAGCACGCGCTCGTGCGCCACATCAGGGAGAAGGGCTTCGAGCTCCCGGCCCGCGTGTTCGAGACCAGGCGCGGCGACACCGTGGTGGAGCGCGAGGAGCTGCTCGACGGCCGGCGGGTCGCACGTTTCTTCGCCGCGTACGAGATGCTCGGCGGCGAGAACACGTACACGTGGACGGAGAACCGCTGCACCGACGCCGAATACGAGGACGCGGCCCGCATCCTGGCGCGGTTCCACGAGGCCGCCTCGGACTTCGAGCCCGGCGGCCTGTACCGCGAGCAGCCGCCCATCATGGACTACCTGGCGACGATGCCGGGTACTTTCAGGAGATATGCGGCGTCAGGCACGGGGACCAGGTACGACCAGTACCTGATCGACCGGCTGCCCGGCATCCTCGCGGCCATCGAGCGGGGCCTGACGCTGGCTCCGGAGCTGGAGGGGCTGCCGCGCTGTCCGACCTTCTGCGACTATCATCCGGGCAATCTCAAGTGGCGCGACGAGCGTGGCGTCGGCCTCTTCGACTTCGACTGGGCCAAACTCGACTACCGTGTCTTCGACGTCGCCATCGGCATCGTCTACTTCTGCACGTCGTGGGAGGGCGAAGACGACGGCGAGCTGCGGCTGGCCAAGGCCGACATCTTCCTGAGGGCCTACCAGGACGAGGTCTCCCGCACGGCCGCGCCGGGGCCGCTCACCGCGGCCGAGCTCGCGGTGCTGCCGCGCATGCTGGCCATCGCCGCCCTGTACGTGGTCAGCTGGGACATCGTCGCCTACTACATCGACCGTGACCCGAACGACGACGAGTATCTCTACTTCCTCGAGCACAACGTGGCGTTCGTCGACTTCATCGAGTCCCACCTCGATGAGCTCGCCGCCATGGCAGCCGGCGTCGAGGCGGCGGCCGGGCCCGGGGGCGCAAGGGGGGAGGAGTGACGCGATGAGGTTCACCGAGTTTCTCACGGAGGCCGAGGTAAGGCGGACACACGAGGCCTCGCTCGAGGTCCTCGAGACCGTGGGCGTGCTCGCCCATTTCGCGCCGGCGCGCGAGGTCTTCAGGCGGCACGGCTGCACGGTCGACGACGAGACCGGGCTGGTGCGGTTCCCGGCGGCGGTCGTCGAGCGGTACCGCAAGATGGCGCCGCCGAGCTTCACGTTCCGCGGACGCGACCCGCAGTTCGACCGCACCATCCCCGACGACGGCCCCATCGTGGTGACCGGCTCGTCGGCGCCCAACGTGGTCGACCCCGTCACCGGCGTCGAGCGGCGTGCCACGTCGGCCGACATCGCCAACATCGCCCACCTCATCAACGAGCTGCCGGGGTTCGACGTCTTCAGCATCTCGACCCTGGCCGACGACGCGCCGGAGGGGCAGTTCAGCCTGAGCCGTTTCTATCCGGCGCTCAAGAACTGCCTCAAGCCGGTCCGCAGCAACACGCCCAACATGGACGATCTGCATCAGGTGGTCGAGCTGGGGCAGATCATCGCCGGCGGTGCGGAGGCGTACGCCGAGCGGCCGATCATCAACCACCATTACTGCCCCATGGTCAGTCCGCTCACCATGGACGTGGACTCCACCGAGGCCGTCATGTGGCTCACCGAGCAGGGCCTGCCGGTGTACACGACGGTCGTGCCCAACGCCGGCCTCACCTCGCCCATGACCCTCATGGGGACCCTGGTGGTCGGCAACGCCGAGTTCCTCGCCATCACCGTCTTCCAGCAGATGGTGAAGGAGGGGACGCCGATCATCTACGCCAGTCTGCCGACAGTGGCGGACATGCGGACCGGCGCCTACGCGCCCGGGGCCATCGAGACCGGGGTCCTTCTGGCGGCACAGGCGCAGATGGCGCGCTTCTACGGGGTGCCGTCCGGCGGCTACATCGGCCTCACCAACGCGCACTCGAACGACGCGCAGGCCGGCTTCGAGACGGGCATGAACACCCTGCTCGGCGTCGCAGCCGGGGCGACGCTGCTCAACATGGGCGGCCTCTTCAGCTCGCTCATGGCGTTCGACTTCGGCAAGGCCGTCGTCGACAACGAGATCGCATTGATGGACAAGCGCGCCTATCGCGGACTCGAGTTCAGCGAGGAGAACCTGGCCCTCGAGGAGATCGCCGCGGTCGGCCCCGGCGGCAGTTATATGGGCCGTAACCACACCAAGGCGCGCATGAAGACCACCGCCGTGCTGCCCAGGCTGGCCAACCGCGACATGCGCGCCCAGTGGGAGGAGGCCGGCAGGCCGTCCATCCACGAGCGTGCCATGGACGAGGCGCGGCGCATCCTGGCGCAGCCCAACGGGGCGGTCTGGGACGCCGCGCTGGACACGGCGATCAGGCAGCGCTTCCCCGGCCTCGTCGCCGGGGACGCGAAGCCGCTGGAGGGCTAGGAGGCGAGCGCGACCAGAGTACCTGCGTGAGACCAAGCCGCCCCACCGGCGGATGGGCAACGTTCAATCGAACCAGAGGGAGCATTCCATGACCGACGCAGACCACTTCGACAAGCTCAAGCAGGCCATCATCGACCAGGACGAAGACGAGGTCCTGGACGCGGTCAACGCCGCCCTGGCCGACGGGATCGGCGCCAAGACCGTGATCGACCAGGGCCTGCTGCCCGGGCTCAACGTGATCGGCGAGCAGTTCGAGGACGAGGAGATCTTCCTCCCCGAGCTCATGCAGG
>JAAYBE010000253.1 GCA_012719015.1 Actinomycetota bacterium | reverse complement strand
TCGAGAAGATGGTGCGGTTCACGCGGGAGTTCACCGACGGCTGCCACCACCACAAGGAGGAGCAGGTGCTCTTCCCGCTGCTGCGCGAGAAGGCGCCCATGGCGGCCGGGCCGGTGAGCGTGATGCTCGCCGAGCACGACCAGGGCCGCGCCCACATCCGCGCCGTCGCCGACGGCCTGTCCGCGGCGAGCGCCGGTGACGCCGATGCGCGGGACGCCGTCGCGGCGGGTCTGGAGGGCTACGCCGCGTTGCTACGGGCGCACATCTCCAAGGAGAACAAGGTGCTCTTCCCGCTCGCGGAGCGCGCCCTCCGCGCCGACGACAAGGCCAGGCTGGCCGCGGAGTTCGACCGCGTCGAGCGCGAGGAGACCGGCGAGGGCGTCCACGAGACGTACCACGCCCTCGCCCACGAACTGAGCGACGGCTGACGCCGCGGGGCACCACGGGCTGCGGATGGGCCGGGTGAGGCGCCGCCGGACGACTCAGGCCGACGACGTCAGCTCGATCACCCGCGCCGCGCCGCCGGACTGCTCGAGCACGAGCTCGACCGTCTCCGGGTGGCAGGTGAACAGCAGACACTGACCGTCGCGGGCCGACTCGACGAGCAGCCGCGCCACCTGCGCGGCGCGACGCGGGTCGAAGTTGACGAGGCAGTCGTCCATGACCAGAGGCAACGGCTCGCTGCGCCGGGCGAACTCGTGGGCCAACGCCAGCCGGATGGTCAGGTAGAGCTGCTCGGCCGTGCCGCGGCTGAGCTGCTCGGGGGTGAGCCGGGCGTCGGCCGACACGACGACCACGGACTCGTCGCCGGCCTCGTCCTGCTCGACGCTCGTGTAGCGGCCGTCGGTGACGCGCGCGAAAGCCTCGGAGGCGCGCGCGAGCACGGCCGGCTGCCGCTCCCGGACGAAGGTCTGCAGCGTGCCGGCGACAAGCTCGCGTGCCGTGACCAGCTCTCGGTATTCGCGCACCCGCACGGCCAGCTCGGCGCGCAGGGACTCCAGTTCGTTCTGGAGCTGCGCGACGTCGGCGGACCGTTCGATCTCCTCGCGCCGCTGACGGACCCGGGCCCGCTCCTCGAGGATCGCCTCGCGCTCCTCCTTGACGCGGGCGGCCTGATCCGCGAGCCGGCTCTCCTCCTCCTGCCAGGCGACCACCGTGCCCGACGCCAGCTCCGCGCGGGACTCGGCGGCCGTCTCGTCCGCGCCGAACCGCGCCGTGAGCGACTCTTCTCCGCGCCTGATGTCGGCGAGGACCACCAGGCGCCGCTGGAGATCTCCGTGCAGGCCAAGCAACGCGGCGCGCAGGGTCTCGCGGTCGTGTGAGACATGCGCACGACCGGCGGACACGAGCGCATCCGCGGCGGCCTCGTCCCATCTGCGCGCCTCGGCCTCGATGCCGGCCAGCTCACGGTCGGCGTTGCGCACCACGGCGTCCGCGGCGCGCGCCTCGCCGATGACCCCCACCAGATCGATGAAGCCGGCCGGCGACAGCTCGGAGAGCCCTCGTTCCGCGAGCTGAGCGTCCCACCCGTCGGACAGGGAGTCACGCTCCGCCGCAGCCCGCGTGGCGGCTTCGACCAGCCGGGCCGCGGTGGCGGCCTCACTGCTGAGCCGTCGCTCGGCGTCGCGGAGCCGCGCGCTCGCCGCATCCCACTCACCGCGCGCCCGGCGCTCGCCGTCCAGCCCCGCCTGGACCCCCTCGAGGTCCGCCCGGGCGGGGACGGGCGGAAGCCCGAAGGTCGCCGCAGCCGCGGCGACGCGCACGGCGAGGTCGTCGGCTGCGGAAGATGCGGACCGGGCGCCCGGCGCGCCTTCGCCTCCTGCCCGCGGACCGCGGGCCGCCCTCCCGCCACGGGACGCCGAACCGAGAGCCGCCACGACGCCGAGCAGAACCGCGGCGACCAGCAGGCCGACGGCGAGCTGGCCGTACCCGAGGGCGGAAGCGACCGCCGCTCCCGCTCCGGCCAGCACGGCGGCGACCAGCCCCACCCGGGCGCCCGGTGCGACCGGAGAGCGCGTGCTCTGCTCGATCAGCCGCTGCTGCTGCAAATCCTGGACGTCTGACCGGAGACCGGAGAGCCGCCGCGCGTCGGCGTCGATCGCGTCGGCCGGGCGCGGCTCCTGCTCGGGCACCTCCGCGGCGACGCCGTCGCGCTCGTGTTGCAGCGCGGCGACGCGTCCGGCGGCCGCGTCCCGTTCGCGCGCGGCGGCGTCGGACTCGCCTTCGGCCGCCTCGAGCCGTTCGCGCCACCCCCGGGCCTCATCGCGCACGGCGACCGAATCGTCGAAGGCACGCACGCGCTCGACCGTCCAGCCCGCCCCGAGGCGGCCGAGATGGACGGCGAGGTCGTCGCGCGCGCGCGCCTCGTCGGCCGCCAGCACGGTGATCCGCTCCTCGCGCGCGCGCTGGCCCGTGAGCGACTCGACAAGACCGGCGACGCGATCGGGCAGGCTCTCGTCGGCGACCTCCGGGAGCGCGGCCAGCTCGGCGCCGAGCTCCCGCAGCTTGAGCCACTGGGGGTGCATCTCGACCAGCGCCTCGAGTCGGCGTCGGCGCGTCTCCAGAGGCTCCGTCTGCGACTCCAGCTCGTGGAGCTGGAGGTCGAGCGCGCCCTCCTCCTTCAGCAGACCCCCGTATCCGCCGGCCGCGCGCTCCGCCTCGCTGACTTCAGCCCGCTTCGCGTTGATGTCGCGCACCAGATCGTTGATGACCGCTTGTCCACGCCCTTGCTTGAGCAGCTCGGCGGCGCGTTGGTCGAGCCGCTTGATGACGTCGCGGGCGGACTTGCCGGCGCCGGTCACCCCGGCCGAGAAGATGCGGTCGCGCACCCCCTGGTCGTCGAGGCTGCGGAGGTCCTGCAGCTCGCTGAGGCTGAATGCGAAGACCGACTTGAACAGGCCGGCGTCGACGTTGCCGAGCAGCCGCCGGAGTTCGCCGTCGCCGGCCTCGCGTCCGTCGGGCGCCCGCAGGGCCACGGTCTTGCGCGCGCCGTCGGCGAACCGCTCGAGCGTCCAGACGCCGCCGGCGCCGTCCCGCAGCCGGAGACGCCCGCCGTGCCGACCGCCGCGGAGCGGCTCGTACAGCTTCTCGCCGGTGCGGCGGTCGGCGAACCCGAAGAGCACGGCGCGCAGGAAGCCCAGCAGCGTGCTCTTGCCGGCTTCGTTGGCGCCGACCACGACAGTGACGCCGGTCCCCAGGCCGGCGACCTCGTGGTCGTGCAGGCAGCCGAAGCCGTCGACCCACCAGCCGTCGATGATCACGACGCCCCCTTCTCGACGGCGTCCAGCGCCAGATCGGTGGCGGCGGCGAGGACCTCCCCGGGATCGTCGTCCTCGAGGTCGCGGACCGCGCGCTCCACCTGTCCGACCGAGAGCAGCCGGCTTGAGTCGGCGACGAACCGCTGCGCGGCCTCGGGGTCGGCGGCGAGCGTGTCGGCGTAGGCGAGGAGCCCCGCCGTGAAGTCGTCCGCGCCGCGGGCCCGGATGGCGGCGCGGTCGAGCGCGCTGCGCGTGGCGTTGACGATGGACTCGACCCAGAGGAACGGCTCGAGTACGCCGAAGGTCTCGCGCAACGTGGCGCGCAGGTCGTCGCCGACCCCGTCGCGGGCAAGGTCGGCGGCGACCGGCCCGCGCCCCTCGAGCACGAGGCGCACCAGCAGCGCCAGCCCCTGGTGCTCGCCGCGCAGCATGTCGAGCGCCTCGGCGAGGCGCGCGTGGAGCGCGCCGACGTCCGCCGCACCGGCGACGTCGCAGCGATGCTCCACGAAGCGCACGGCGTCGAGCGGGCAGAACTCGAGACCCTCCACCACGCCGCCGGCGACGGAGACGAGGTAGCAGCCCTTGGCGCCGGTCTCGCTGGGCTTGGGGCTGCGGCCCTGCGTGTCGCCGGGGTAGACGACCCACGGGGCGCCGTCGCGCAGCACCTGCCGCCGGTGGATGTGGCCGAGCGCCCAGTAGTCCATGCCGGAGGCGGCCAGGTCGCCGAGCGTGCAGGGCGCGTAGGCGGCGTGCTCGGCGGAGGAGCCCACATTGGCGTGCAACAGGCCGATGTGAAGACCGGGACCGCCCGCGCGCGAGAAGCGGAGCGCGAGGTTCTCCCGAACCTCGCGCCGCGCGTAGCTGATGCCGTGCACGACCGCGACTTGCACGCCGTGGAACTCGACGGGGACAGACTCGACCCGCTGCGCGCCGAAGACCGTGACGCCGGCCGGCCACCCGGTGACCGCCGACCAGCCGTCCAGCGGATCGTGGTTGCCGTGGACGACGAAGGTGCGGATGCCGGCCTCGTCCAGACGCCTCACGCCGGCGAGAAAGCGGATCTGCGCGCGCAGCCCGCGCTCGGCGCCGTCGTGGATGTCGCCGGCGAGGAGCACGAACAGCACCTCGCGCTCGAGCGCCAGGTCGACGAGCCGCTCCCACGCCTCCAGGGACGCCTCGCGCAGGGCCCGGGCCACGCCGGGGGCCGGCCTGGCGACGCCCTGGAACGGCGTATCCAGATGAAGGTCGGCGGCGTGTATGAAGCGGAACGCGTGCGGCATCGCACCCCCTCGCGCGATGAGGATCCCTGCCCCGGCAGGTCCACGTACGATACATCATCGTGCGGACGGATCGGGGCGCCTCCGGCATGAGGGCGCGCGGAGGGTCGTGCGGGAGTCCGGATACGGCGGACGGGGGCCGCGCCGTCGGTCATCCCGACGGCGCGGCCCCCGTCTCAGCCGGTCACGGCCTGAGGTGCTTGAGGAACTCGAACGTCACCGTGGTGAACGCGCGCAGGTGCTGCATGGGCCGCCCGGGGAAGAACTCCTCGATCTTCTCCAGCGTGTCCCAGGGCGTGTGCCAGATCGAGCCGTGCGCTGCGGTCTGCTCGTAGCCGTCCAAATCGCCGATCTCCCAGTTGGTGGACTCGAACGCGGCCACGGGGATGCCCGCCTGGCTGAACGCGGTGTAGTCACTGAAGCCGTCGGGAGTGAAACCGGCCGCGTAGCCGGGATCCTCATCGGGGTTCTCGATCAGATAGAGCCCCGGCTGCGTCTCGATCGGGAGCCTGCGCAGTCGGATCAGGCGCAGCATGGCGTCGCGCACCCACGTCTTGCCGTTGGCGCCGGCGTGGACGTAGAGCTTGTCGCCGGCGATCAGGGAGTCGAAGTTGATCATGGCGACGGCGCGCTTCACGTCGCGGGGCGCCAGCCGGCTCGCGAAGTGCGTGGACCCGCGCAGTCCGACCTCCTCGGCGCCGAAGGCGACGAACACGACGTCGTAGCGGATCTTGAAGTGCCGGAGACGCTGCGCGACCTCGAGCATGACGCCGACGCCGGATGCGTTGTCGTCGGCGCCCTGGCCGGCCGTCACGGCGTCGTAGTGCGCGCCGACGATGACCAGCGGCCGAGGCCCTCTCCTGCACCTGACGTCGGCCGCGCGCCACGCCACCACGTTCTGCGAGTCGAAGACCTTGCCGCCGCGCGTGTAGGTGAAGGGCTGCATGGTGGCCATGTAACCGGCCTTGCCGAACCAGGCCGCGACCTTCTGCGCCGCCGCGGCCTCGCTCGCCGTCCCCGCCTGGCGCAGCAGTCCGGTGTAGGTGCCGTCAGGGTTGGTGACGCGCGTGAGCCGATCGACGTACCAGTAGGCCTTGGCACCGACGGCGCACGGTCGCAGCGGCTTGTGTTTGGCCGCCGCCAGCGGGGCGACCACCGCGAGCGTGAGCAGCAGCGCGGTGACCAGAAGCACGAGCATGGGGACCTTGCCGGACCTGCACATGGCGACACACCTCCGGGGCAGAGAAGCGATGCCGACCCATCATGCCAGACCGATGCACGGAGGTGAAGGCCTGACGTCACGATGGAGACTCCGACGCCGCGCATCCACGCCGGGTCGCCCGGCAGCGCGGGTGCGGATACGGCTACCGCACTCCGCCGTGCTCCTCGGCCTCCGTGACGACCGCGTCGATCTGTTGCGCCACTCCGTCGTCCAACGGCTCGGGGTGGTGCTCCTCGAGGATCCGCACCGCGGCCTCCCTGGCCACGGCGTACGCGTCCC
>JAAYBE010000252.1 GCA_012719015.1 Actinomycetota bacterium | reverse complement strand
CCGCTGGTGCACATCGACACCGACTACAAGATGCCGGAGATGATCGAGTACCGTGACCGCCTCGCGCTCGAATGGCGGCTCAACCTCATCGTCGGGCAGAACCGCAGGGCGCTCGAGGAGAAGGCGACCTTCCCGGACGGCAACTGCGACCGCATCCAGTGCTGCCGCAACCTCAAGACCATGGCGCTCAAGTACACCCTCTCGGGCGAGTGGACGCGCAAGCGCATGGACCACACACTGGGCCGCCTGGTGGACGACGACGATCACACGCCGTACACGGGTGTGATCGTCGGGGTGCGCGCCGACGAGGAGGGCTCGCGCTCCAAGGAGCGCTACTTCAGCCCGCGCGACGTGGAGAACGACTGGAACGTCGACGACCAGCCGCCGGAGCTGTGGCGCTACTTCAAGACCGACTTCGAGCCCGGCACGCACGTACGCGTGCACCCGCTGCTCGACTGGACCGAGCTCAACGTGTGGGAGTACATCCACCGCGAGAACATCCCGGTCACCTCGCTCTACTTCGACGACGGCACCGGCCACCGCTGCCGCTCACTCGGCTGCTGGCCCTGCACCGCGCCGGTCGAGTCCACCGCCAGGGACATCCCCGACATCATCGAGGAGCTGCGCACCGGCAAGTTCAGCAACATCGCCGAGCGCAGCGGCCGGGCGCAGGACAAGGACGACGGCGGCGGACTCGAGTCACTGCGCCGCGGAGGGTACATGTGATGACTCTTCCCGGCGGACGCCCCGCGGTCGAGACGCAGAGCTGCGCGGCCCCGACCCCCGGTGACGAGGTCTCCCCGTTCGACCTCGAGCGGCTCGACATCGTCGCCGTGGGTCACGTGGACCACGGCAAGAGCACCGTGATCGGCCGCCTCATGGCCGACACCGGTTCGCTGCCGGACGGCAAGCTGGAGCAGGTCCGGCAGATGTGCGCCCAGAACGCGCGCCCCTTCGAGTACGCGTTCCTGCTGGACGCCCTGAAGAACGAGCAGGCGCAGGGCATCACCATCGACACGGCGCGCTGCTTCTTCACCACGCCGCGCCGCCACTACATCATCCACGACGCGCCCGGTCACGTGGAGTTCCTCAAGAACATGATCACCGGCGCGTCGCGCGCCCAGGCGGCCCTGCTCGTGATCGACGCCCACGAAGGCGTGCGCGAGAACTCCAAGCGCCACGGCTACATCCTCTCGATGCTCGGCATCCGCCAGATCAGCGTGCTCGTCAACAAGATGGACCTGCTCGGCTGGGAGCAGGCCAAGTTCGAGGCCATCGTCGACGAGTACGCCGACTTCCTCGGCCGACTCGGCGTACACCCCATGAGCTTCATCCCGGTGAGCGCGCGCGAGGGCGACAACATCGTCGCGCGCTCGGCCGCCACGCCCTGGTACGACGGCCCGACCGTCCTCGAGCAGGTGGAGGCGTTCGAGCGCCTCGAGGACGACCTCGACCGGCCGTTCCGCATGCCGCTGCAGGACGTCTACAAGTTCACGGCGGCCGGCGACGACCGGCGCATCTTCGTCGGCACCGTCGAGACGGGACGCGTGCGGCCTGGAGACGGGGTCGTGTTCCTGCCGTCCGGCAAGCAGTCGAGCGTGAAGACCATCGAGGCGCTCTCCGGGCCACGGCCCGACGAGGCCTTCGCCGGTCAAGCGACCGGAGTGACCCTCGAGACGCAGGTCTACGCCAAGCCCGGCGAGCTGATGGTGCGGGCCGACGAGCCCGAGCCGCTGGTCGCCACCCGGATCCGCGCCAACATCTTCTGGATGGCGACGGCGCCGCTCGTGCGCGGGCGGCGCTACGTGCTGCGCATGGGCGCCGCTCGCGTCGCCGCCGAGCTCGAGCAGGTCATCAGCGTGCTCGACGAGCAGGAGCTGCAGTCGGTCTCCGGGGTGGGCCAGGTGGAGCGCCACGACGTGGCCGAGGTCATCCTCCGCGCCGTCCGTCCCGTGGCCTTCGACCCGGCCGACGTGCTCGAGCCCACCTCCCGGTTCGTCATCGTCCACGGCTGGGACACGGCCGGCTGCGGCATCGCCCTCGAGGCGCTCGAGGACAAGGGCCGCGGCGACGTCACCGGCCGCAGGTTCCGCCGCGGCGAGGTGAGCGACGCGGAACGCGCGGCGCGTTACGGCCATCAGGGCAGGGCGATCGTCTTCGTCTCGCACTCCGGCGAGGCGGCGCACGCGCTGGCGGCCGAGGTCGAGCGGCGCATGTTCGGCCGCGGGCTGCACTCCTTCTACCTCAGCGCCGCCGACCTCGGCGACGACAAGGACGTGCTCGCCCGGGAGGGCCATCTGGGCCGTCTCGGCGAGATCGCCTGGGCGATGACCGACGCCGGCATCATCTTCGTGGCCTCACTCGGCGACGTGGACCGCTTCGACCTCGACCGGCTGCGCCGGCTGGCGGTGCCGCACCAGGTCTACGTGGTCGACATGGACGCCCAGGGCGACCTCGGAGCAGACCTGGAGATCCCGCCGGCCGGGGT
>JAAYBE010000251.1 GCA_012719015.1 Actinomycetota bacterium | reverse complement strand
AGTCCAGGAGCCGGACCTGCTCGATCCTGTCCTGGGCGATGTTGGTGGCGTCCACCCGGAGCTGGTCCTCGGACGTGCGCTGCAACGCGTTGGCGAAGAACGGGATCATCGC
This sequence comes from Actinomycetota bacterium, assembly GCA_012719015.1. Lineage (GTDB taxonomy): Bacteria > Actinomycetota > Thermoleophilia > UBA2241 > UBA2241 > CAIXSE01. The sequence goes on along the minus strand of JAAYBE010000251.1, from coordinate 2,119 downwards.
GGCGAAGACGATGCCAGCGATGACGATCGTCACGAGGAGCTCGATCATGCTGAAGCCGCGCCGGTCGCGGCTGATCTGGACGTGCATGCGCCCACCTCCGCTGCGGAGCCCGGAAGGCTCACACCGTGTGACCGCTCGCGGGGACGCCGCAGCCCCGTGGCCCCGGCGCCCCTCGAGGGCTCTTGCCCCACTCAAGCTCTGACACTATACCCGGGTTCGGCTGCGGCGTCGTGATTGTTGAGCGCGAGCTATTGTCTGGACAGGCGACGAGGCGACCTCCCGGGCGCCGTGGCGGCACGCGGAGCGCGGAACGCGAGGCTGAGAGGGGCCGCGGTGGGCGCCGCTGCCTCCAGGGACCCGCCTCTCTGGAACATTGGTCTAGGCCGAGGCTGGACGGACGGCGACGGCGCCGCGCCTCACTCCTTCCGCAGGCGCTGCAGGTCGGTGAGGGCCTCCTCCAGGGCCTGCATGCGACGACCGTACTCGGCGAAGTCGCCGGCGCGCAGGGCATCCTGGGCGGCGTCGAACTCGCGGCCGGCGCGCGCGATCAGCGCGCGCGCCTCCGGGCTCAGGCCGCCGCCCGCGCCGGCTCCTCCGCCGGCCTCCGGCCCCGAGGGCGTTTCACCTTCGGTCTCGCCGTCGCCGACGTCCTCGCCGAAGGCGGCGGTCAGCGCCTCGCCCAGCGTCGGACGCATGGCGACCACCTGCTTGGCGTCGCCCTCCCTGCCGGCCGGCGCCGGGGCCCGGTAGAAGACGATCACGCGCTTGAGCTGCGGAAGCTGCGTCTCGTGACTCTGCAGGTAGAGCGGCTGCACGTACAGCAGCGAGTCATCGATGGGCACCACGAGCAGGTTGCCGAGGATCACCTCCGAGCCCTGTTGGCCCCAGAGCGTCCGCTGCGCGGAGATCTCCGGGTCCTGATTGATCACCGACTCGACCTGGTTGGGGCCGAAGACGGTGGTGCTCTTGGAGAAGATGTAGTTGAGCGCCGTGCCGTACACGGGCACGTCGCTGCGCGCGCCGAGCCAGGCGATCATGTTCTGGCGCCCGTTGGGCACGAACGGGATCATGAGGAGGAACTCCTCCTTGGCCTCGCCGGGGAGCCGCATGATCACGTAGTAGGCCTGCATGGGGCCGCCGCCGTCCAGCGACACACCCTCTGGGATCATCCACTGGTCGCCCTTGTTGTAGAGGATGTCCGGACCGTCCACGTGGTAGGTGGTCCAGACCTGCGCCTGGATGTCGAACAGCCCCTCGGGGTAGCGGACGTGCTCGAGCAGCTCCCGGGGCATCTCGCTGCGCGGCGTGAACAGCTCGGGGAACACGCGCCTATAAGTCTTGAGCAGCGGGTCCTCCTCGTCCCACACATAGAACGCCATGGAGCCGTTGTAGGCGTCCACCACGACCTTGACGGAGTTGCGGATGTAGTTGAACCCGGCCTCCGGGGTGGAGTACGGATAGCGGGTGGTCACCGTGTACGCATCCTGGATCCACCACAGCCGGCCGCCGGCGATGGTCATGTAGGGGTCCGGGTCGAGCGCCAGGAACGGCGCCGCCGTCTCGATGCGCTCGCGGATGTTGTTGCGGAAGATCAGCCGGCTCTCGCCGGTGATCGCCGAGGTGGTGAAGAACTTGATGGTGCCGTAGCGGACCGCGAAGGCCAGCCGGTTGAGCAGCGGCGCGATGGGTACGCCGCCGCTGCCGTCGTAGCCCTCGGTGTAGACGTCGCCGGACGCCCCGGGGTAGTCGAACTCGGCCTGCGTGGTGTTCACCAGGGTGTAGTCCGTGCCGCGCTCGCCGAAGTAGATGCGCGGCTGGTCGATCTTGAGGGTGGGGGCGGCGCTGACCGGCGGGATATCCTGGACGAGGAAGTCGGGCGAGCCGTCCGCCGTCACCTGGTTCACGGCGCTCATCACGACACCGAAGCCGTGTGTGTAGGTGATGTGCTGGTTCACCCACGTCTGCGCCTGCGGCGGCAGACCCTCGATGTTCAGCTCGCGCGGGGAGAGCATGGTCTGCCGGTAGACGCCGTTCACCGTGTAGCGGTCCACGTCGGCGTCGAGGAAGCGGTAGTACGGGCGCAACTCCTGGAGCTGGCGGTAGCTGGTCACCAGCGTGT
>JAAYBE010000250.1 GCA_012719015.1 Actinomycetota bacterium | reverse complement strand
GCCGGCGTGGGCGACACGCCGCTGCTCGAGCTCCGCAACCTCACCGACCTGGTGCGCAGCGTGAGCGCGCCGGGCAACGGGGCGCGGATCTTCGTCAAGGACGAGGCCGCCAACCTCGCCGGCGCCTTCAAGGACCGCCGCGCCGGCGTCAGCATCCATGTGGCCAGGGAGAAGGGCTACGAGGGCGTGATCGCGGCGACGTCGGGCAACTACGGCGCCGCCGTCGCCAGCCAGGCGGCGCGCAACGGCCTCAAGTGCATCATCGTGCAGGAGACCTTCGACAGCCGCCACGTGGGCCAGCCGGAGATCGTCGAGAAGGGCCGCGTCTGCGAGGCCTACGGCGCCGAGGTCGTGCAGCTTACCGTCGGCCCCGAGCTCTTCTTCCACATGGTCGAGCTGCTGGACGCCACCGGTTACTTCGCCGCCTCGCTCTACAGCAGCTTCGGCGTCAGCGGCATCGAGACGCTGGGGCTGGAGATCGCCCGCGAGATGGAGCGGCTCACAGGTGCGCCGCCGACCCACGTGGTGGTCACCCACGCCGGCGGCGGCAACACCACCGGGACGGCCCGCGGCTTGCGGCGCGCCGGCGCCGCCGGGACGGAGATCGTGAGCGCCTCGGTGGACCTGAGCGGCCTGCACATGGCCAGCGACGACGACTTCAACCGCAAGAGCTTCACCACCGGCCACACCGGCTTCGGCGTGCCGTTCGCCACCTGGCCGGACCGTGCCGACGTGCCGCGCAACGCGGCCCGACCGCTGCGCTACATCGACCGCTACCTCACGGTCACACAGGGCGAGGTCTTCTACATGACCGAGGCCATGGCCAAGCTCGAGGGCCTCGAGCGCGGCCCCGCCGGCAACACCGCCATGACCGCCGCCGTGAGCCTGGCCCGCGACCTGCCGCGCGACGCCACCGTGGTCGTCCAGGAGACCGAGTACACCGGCGCCGGCAAGCACCACTGGAGCCAGCTCAACTTCGCGCGCGAGATGGGCGTCGAGGTGCGGGCCGGCGACCCGGCCGACAACGTGCCGGGCAAGGCGATCGTGATCCCCGAGCGGTTGGAGCAGATCCGCGCCCGCGACTTCGACCTGGCCCGCATGCGCCGCAGCTACGTGCGCAACGCGCTCCGCAACGCGCCGGAGGGGTACGAGCCCACCCCGGCCGACATCGAGTTCCTGGCCGCCGACACCAACTCCGACCGGGAGGCGGTGGAGGCGACCCTGGCCGCGCTCAAGGAGGCGTGAGATGGCCCGTCCGGACACGTATCACGAGATCCGTGGGCACCTCGCCGAGCTCACCGACGAACAGCTCGAGGAGCGCTTCTGGGCGCTGGCGCAGCGGGTCGTGGACCCGATGGTCGAGCTGGCCCGCACGCACACCTCGCCCAGCATCGAGCGCTCGGTGCTGATGCGCATGGGCGTGCCCTCGCCGACCTGTGTGGCGGTGGTCGGCGAGTGCGAAAAGCGCGGCCTGCTCGGGCACGGCGCCGGGCACGTGGTGCTGCACTGCGCCACCGCGTGGGAGTGCCCCGCCCCCGAGGCCGCCCTAAGACTGGCGGCCGGCGAGGGCTGGGATCTGGCCGAGGAGAAGTGGAGGGGTGCGCGATGAGCGCCGACCCACGGCACGGCGGCCCCGACATGCCGCCGCTGCGGCCCGACGGGAAGCTCGACGTCGAGGCCCTGCTGCAGGACCTCGAGCACTACCGGCCGCGCCGCCGGGGCTGGCACTGGAGGGAGCCGGTCCCCGACCAGCGGCTGCACAAGTTCACGTACAAGGAGACGTCCAAGGGTCTCGAGCGCAGCGTCCCGCTGCCGGCGGCCCACTACTTCGGCGACATCGATCCGCAGCCCGACTGCGTGATCACCACCGAGATCGCCTCGGGGCGGTTCGAGGACGACATCCGCCGCATGCGCATGGCGGCCTGGCACGGCGCCGACCACATGATGGTCATCCGCACCGCGGGCCAGAGCCACATGGACGGCCTGCTCGAGGGCACGCCCGAGGGCGTGGGCGGCATCGCCGTCACGCGCAAGCAGGTGCGCGCCACGCGCAGGGCGCTCGACATGGTCGAGGACGAGGTGGGGCGGCCGATCAACTTCCACAGCTACGTCAGCGGCGTCGCCGGCCCGGAGATGGCGGTCATGTTCGCCGAGGAGGGCGTCAACGGGGCCCACCAGGACCCGCAGTACAACATCCTCTACCGCAACATCAACATGTACCGCAGCTTCGTCGACGCGGCGGTGGCCAAGCACGTGATGGCGGCGGTGCGCATGGCGCAGATCGACGGCGCCCACAACGCCAACGCCACCGCCGTGGAGGCGTGGAACGTGATGCCCGAGCTGCTCGTGCAGCACGCCATCAACTGCGCCTACTCGGTCGCCGTGGGGATGCCCAAGGAGGACATCTGCCTCAGCACGGTGCCCCCGGACGCGGCTCCGGCGCCCTGCATGCGCATGGACCTGCCGTACGCGGTCGCCCTGCGCGACCTCTTCGGCGAGTACAAGATGCGGGCTCAGGAGAACACGCGCTACATGGAGGCCGACGGACGCGACGCCACCGTCAGTCACGTGATGAACCTGATGATCAGCCGCCTCACGAGCGCCGACATCCAGAGCACGATCACCCCGGACGAGGGCCGCAACGTTCCCTGGCACTACAACAACGTGGCCGCCGTGAACACCGCCAAGCAGAGCCTGGTGGGTATGGACGGCCTCCGCGAGATGGTCAAACTGGACCGCGAGGCGCCGGAGCTCAAGGCCAAGGTGCGCGAGATCAAGGAGCGCGCCGTCCTCTTCCTCGAGGGCATGCTGGAGGACGGCGGCTACTTCGCCGCCGTCGAGGAGGCCTACTTCGTCGACTCCGGCCTCTATCCCGAGACCCACGACGACGGCATCGCGCGCAAGAGCGACGGCGGGGTGGCGGCCGGCAGCATCGTGCCGCGGGCCGACGATTACCTGGCGCCCGTCTGCCACCACTTCGGCGTGAACCATCTGCCGG
>JAAYBE010000031.1 GCA_012719015.1 Actinomycetota bacterium | reverse complement strand
TCGGCATCACGCTGGTCCTCTTCGCCTGGGCGGCGGCCCTCGCCCTGATGGCGCTGACGCTGCGCCTCGCCCACCGGCGCGAAGAGCGCCGGCGGCGGTCCGTGGAGCTGGCGTGGCGCGGCCCCGTGCAGGCCCTGGTGCTCGAGGGAGCGCCTCTCGCCGCCGTCCCGGAGCGCGAGCAGCCCGTCGTCCTCGGGCTCCTCCTGCGCTACCGCGCGCTCCTGCGCGGACCGGAGGCGGAGCGCATCACCGGCTACCTCGAGGCGCAGGGATACGTGCAGCGCGCCGTTGACGGACTCCGTGCACGCAGCCGCTGGCGGCGCGCCGAGGCGGCCGCGCTGCTGGGCCGCATCCGCCCGAGCGGGGTCGTCCCGGCGCTCGTCGGGCTCATGGCCGACGGGAGCGCCGACGTGCGCATGGCCGCCGCCCGCAGCCTGGCCGCCATCGGCGACCCCGCCGCCGTGGATGCGCTGACGACGGCGCTCGCCGATCCGTCACGATGGACGGCGACCACGGTCGCGCACGACCTGGTCGAGATGGGGCCGGCGGCGGTGCCGACGCTCGTCGAGATCGCCGCCGCCGCCGACAGCGGTCGTCACGGCGCCCATGCGGCCGCCGTGACCGCGGTCCGGGTCCTCGGGGAGATCCGCGACCCCCGCGCCGAGCCCGTGCTGATCGCGCTGCTCGAGGGCGCGACCGACTTCAACGTCCGGACCAGGGCCGCCGCCGCGCTCGGCGCGATCGGCGGGCCGCTGGCGCCGCCCGCCCTGCGACGGGCGCTGCGTGAGCCGGCCTGGCAGGTGCGCGCCCAGGCCGCCACCAGCCTGGCCGCGCTCGGTGACCGGAGCAGCGTCCCGGCCCTCGAGAGGTCCGTGAGGGACGAGGAATGGTGGGTGCGGCGCAACTGCGCCGAGGCCCTCGGCCGCCTCGGCAAGCCGGGCAGAGAGGCGCTCGGGCGGCTGACCGAGTCGGACGACAGGTACGTGCGTGACCGCTCCCTCGCCGTCCTGGAGCGGCTCGCGCTCGCGGACGGCGCCGAGCGGCCGGCCGGCGGTGAGCGCACGTGAGTACCGTCGTCACGGTCGTCAGCAGTCTCTTCCTCGCCTACTTCATCGCTCTCGACCTCGTGTACGCGTCGTTGTTCGCGGTCTCGTTCTACCAGTCCGGCGTCCACATGCGCCGTCGCGCCCTCGGTGGCGACGACGTCGTCCTGCGCTCCCCGTTGACCCCGCCGATGTCGATCGTCCTCCCGGCCTACAACGAGGAGGCCTGCATCGTCGCCTCGGTGGACGCGGCCCGACTGCTCGAATACCCCGAGCTCGAGATCGTGGTGGTCGACGACGGGTCGACCGACGAGACGCTCGCCCGACTCACGGAGGCGTACGACCTCGTCCGCTCGCGCGCTCCCCTCCGGCTGCAGGTGCCCTGCGCGCCGATCCGGGCGGTCCACATCTCCCGGCGTCTGCCCAACCTCGTCGTCCTGTGCAAGGAGAACGGGGGCTGCAAGGCCGACGCGCTCAACGCCGGCATCAACGCCGCCCGCTACCCCCTGGTGTGCGTGACCGATGCCGACACCGTGCTCGAAAAGGACGCGCTGTTGCGCGCGGTGCGGCCCTTCCTCGAACGACCCCGCGAGACGGTCGCCGTGGGCGGCACGGTGCGCATCGTCAACGGCTGCACGGTGGACGACGGCCGCGTGACCCGGGTCGCCGCACCACGCAGCCTGCTGGCCGCCGTGCAGGTGGTCGAGTACATGCGCGCCTTCATCGCCAGCAGGATGGCCTGGAGCAGCATCGGCGGCCTGTTCCTCATCTCCGGCGCCTTCGGCGTGTTCCGCAAGGATGCGCTCGTCGAGGTCGGCGGGTACGACGTCCGGGCGATCGGGGAAGATATGGAGCTCGTCCTCCGCCTCCGGCATCACTTCTCCGCGCGGCGGCGACGGTCGCGCATCGTCTTCGTCCCCGACCCGGTGGTCTGGACGGAGGCCCCCGAGTCACTCGGCGACCTGCGCCGGCAGCGCAAACGCTGGCATCGCGGGCTCCTGCAATGCCTCTGGTGGCACAGGGGCATGCTGCTGCGCCCTTCCTGTGGCGCCGTCGGCGTTCTCGGGCTGCCGTATCTCTGGTTGTTCGAGGCCGGCGGCACCGCGATGGAGGTCGTGGGCTACGTGACCGTCGTCGTGGGCGCCGTCCTCGGCGTGCTCGACGTCGAGTTCCTCGTGCTCTTCACCCTGCTGGCGATGGCCTACGGCGTCGCCCTCTCCGTCTCGGCCCTCGCCATGGATGAGTCCCGGTCGCTGCGCCCGCAGAGCGCCGGCGACATCGGTCGTCTGCTGCTCTGCACACTGCTCGAGAACGTGGGCTACCGGCAGATGAACGCGCTGTGGCGCTTCACGGCCATGCTCGACATGCTGCGCGGACGTGGCCACACATGGGATCCGCTGTCGCGCAAGGGGTTCAAGGCGGAGCCGGACGAGAGTTGAGGCGGGATGCGGATGAGAGGGCGTCGGCGCGGACGGTGGCGCGTCAGACGCGCGCGAGCAGCGCGCGGACCCGCGCCCGCAGCTCACCGATCATGAACGGCTTGGTGACGTAGTCGGAGACGCCGAGCTCGAAGCCCCTGACGATGTCGTCCTGACCGGCGCGCGCGCTCAGCATGAGCACCGGGACCGGCGTCCCCGCGTCCTCGAGCTCGCGCAGGCGAGCGAGAACCTCGAAGCCGGTGAGCCGCGGCATCATGACATCGAGGACCAGCAGGTCCGGGCGGCGCTCCTCGAACCGCCGCAGCGCCTCGGCGCCGTCAGCGACCGCCTCGACCCGGTAGCCGTCGGCCTCCAGCACATGGCGCACCAGGGCGCTCACGTCCGGATCGTCCTCGGCCAGCAACACGGTCATGCCGTCGTCGACACCGTCTCCGCGCCCTGCCTGCATCACCACCTCCCCGTCTCACCGCCCTGTCGCCTGTATCGGCGACACCGGTCGGGGCTTGAGCCGTGGCTGGAGGCGACGCGGCCGGCATGTGGGACCGTCCGCCGGCTCCGCGGACGACGACCGCGCGGCGGGCGGACCCCACGGCCCGCCCGCCGCGCCCATCGTCTCAGTAGTTCTCGGCGAATACCTCGAAGTACGCCTGGGGATGCTCACAGGTGGGGCACACCGTGGGCGCCTTGGGCCCGGTGTGGATATACCCGCACTTGCGGCACATCCACTTCACCTGGTCCTTCTTGCGGAAGACCTCGTCGTTCTCCACATTGGCGAGCAGCCGGCGGTAGCGCTCCTCGTGCATCGCCTCGGCCTTGGCGACCATCCGGAAGGTCTGGGCGACGTCCTTGAAGCCCTCCTGCTCCGCCACCTCGGCGAAAGCCGGGTACAGCTCCACCCACTCCTCATGCTCCCCGGCCGCAGCCGCGGCGAGGTGCTCCGCGGTCGTGCCCTCGAGCGGGCCGGCGGGGTACGCGGCGGTGATCTCCACCATGCCGCCCTGGAGATGGCGGAAGAAGCGCTTGGCGTGCTGGCGCTCGTGCTCGGCCGTCTGCAGGAAGATATCGGCGATCTGCTGGAAGCCGTCCTTCTGCGCCGCCTTGGCGTAGAACGTGTAGCGGTTTCGTGCCTGGCTCTCGCCGGCGAACGCCTTGAGGAGGTTCTGCTCGGTCTTGCTGCCCTTGAGATCGGCCATCTCGGCTCCTTTCGCGTCATGTGTTGCGCCCGTGACCAGTCTATCGGCCCAGGCTGCGGCCCGACCACCGGTCGACTCACGGCGCGGGCAGTTCCACACCGGCCTCGGCGGCACCACCGGTGGTCCAGCTGGCGCCGGCGGCGGCGGCCATGACGGCGGCCATGGCCGCCCCCTCGAGCGCCGACACGCGCTGACCCAGCACGATGAGGGCGGCCAGGGCGGCGACGGCCGGCTCGATGCTGAGCAGGACGCCGTACGTGGCGGCGCGGACGCGGCGCAGCGCCATCATCTCGAGCAGGTAGGGGAACGCCGAGGAGACGACCGCGATGATCACGCCGAGCAGCACGGCGTCCCAGTGTCCCGCGAGCTTGACCCCATGGACGGCGAGGACCGGCGTGGCCAGGAACGTCGCACCGACGAGCATGAGCGCGGTGACTGAGAGGGGGTCCAACCCGCTCACGGCGCGCTTGGCCAGAAGCAGATACATGCCCCACCACATCCCGGCGGCGAGGGCGAAGAAGAGGCCGGCGCCGGTGACCGCGCCGGACGGACCGGCGAGGACGACGACGCCGACGCCGGCCAGGACGATCCACAGCCAGTCGAGCCGTCGCCGCGTGCCGATGACGGCGATACCGAGCGGCCCGACGAACTCGATCGCGACCACGATCCCCACCGGCACCCGGCTCACCGCCTCGTAGAAGCTGAGGTTCATCAGGAAGAGGGTCACCGCGAGGCCCGCGAGCGGCAGGCGCTGACCCTTCGGCGGAAGACGACGCAGAACGTGCGGACGGACGATCACCAGGATGAGCGCCGCGAACGCGATGCGCATCCAGAGCGTCTGGTAGACGCCGACCGAACGGATGGCCAGCACGGCGAGCGCCGACCCCGTCTGGATGGACAGGGTGAGGATGACGACCAGCGTCGCCGCGACGGCGGCGTCCCGCCGCGGTGACGGCGGCACAGGGGTCGGGGCGGGGTGTCGCGGGTCGCTCACAGCGTCAGTCTAGTGACATCTTCGCCCGCCGGGCACCCGCACCCGCGTGGCCGCGCCGTGGCGCCACCGGGGACGAGACTGCGGCGCGGCCTCGTGTCGATGGCCGGGTCGCAGGAGAATTGCTATGATTCCCTCACTTTGCGGACGGAATCACTCCGCATCACGACAGCGAGGACCGGCATGAGTTCGAGGCCCAAGACCCCCCCACCCGCCGACGAGCAGCAGGCCATGATGTACGGCCATCCGATCCCGGAGAACCGGTTCGCCGTGCGCGACCTCGTGCACAAGCTCCCCGGCGTGGGCCTCTTCGACTTGCGCCGCACCGAGTCGGGCGCCCACACGTGCACCTTCTGCGGCGCCTGCCAGAAGAAATGCCCGGTGGGGTGCATCGACGTCCGCCGCGACCCTTCCCGCTCGCACGGCAAAGGCAAGGAGCGCCACTTCGCGGGCACCATCACCATCGACGAGCGGCGCTGCATGACGTGCAACCACTGCATGGAGGCATGCCGGTTCGACGCCCTCGTCCCCACGGAGCTGTACCACGAGCATCGCCGCAGGGTGCAGGCGCTCGCCCACGAGACGCCCAAGCTCTCGGCCGGTCACGGCCTCTGCAGCGGCTGCAGCGCCTCCATCATCGTCAATCAGGTGCTCAGTCAGGTGGACAGCCACTACGTGGTCTCCGGCGCCACCGGCTGCCTCGAAGTGTCGACCACGCGCTACCCCTACACCGCCTGGAAGGGCAGCTACATCCACACCAACTTCGAGAACGCCGCCGCCACGCTGAGCGGCGTCGAGACGGCCTTCCGCGCCCTGTACAAGCGCGGCCGGCTCAAGGACAAGGTCAAGTTCATCGCCTTCGGCGGCGACGGCGGCACTTACGACATCGGCCTCCAGGCCCTCTCCGGCGCCATGGAGCGCGGCCACCAGATGCTCTATGTCTGCTACGACAACGGCGCCTACATGAACACCGGCTTCCAGCGCTCCTCGGCCACGCCGCACGGCGCCTGGACGACCACCAGCCCGGTCGGAGACGAGCTGCCCGGCAAACTGGGACACAGCAAGAACCTCACCGAGATCATGGTCGCGCATCGGCTGCCGTACGTCGCCCAGTCCTCCCCCCACGATCCGCAGGACCTCATCCACAAGGCGTCCAAGGCGCTGGCCGTCGACGGGCCGACGTTCCTCAACGTGTTGTCCGCCTGCCCGCGCGGCTGGCGTACCGACAACGACGAGGGCATCGAGCTCAGCCGCCTCGCCACCGACACGTGCTACTGGCCGTTGTTCGAGGTCAACCAGGGCAAGTACCGTCTGACCTACCGCCCGCGTCACAAACGGCCGCTCGGCGAGTGGCTGGAGCGCCAGGGCCGCTTCGCCCATCTGGCGCTCCCCGGGAACGAGCGGATGCTGGGACAGCTCCAGGCCTGGGTCGACGAGGAGTGGGACCTCCTGCTGCGCAAGTGCGACGAGATCCCCGAGAGCCGCTGGGACGAGGCCAGCAGCCGCCACAAGGCCGAGCCGTTCGTCATGCGTCCGCGGCGCGCCCATCTCGAGTCGCTGGGCGAGCCGCTCACGGCCAGCATGACCTACACGGCGCTCGAGTGGGACGACTTCGACTGGGGCCGCCACTCCGGCTTCGCCGACGGCGGCTTCGAGGACTGATCCGGAGCGTGCAGACGGGCTCGTCGTCCGGGC
>JAAYBE010000249.1 GCA_012719015.1 Actinomycetota bacterium | reverse complement strand
GAGTAGAGGGGGCAGGCGTGGAGAACGAGCAGCTCCTCGCCGTCTACGCGGAGACCCGGTCGGGGGCGACGCTCGACGAGATCGTGCGCCGCAACCAGAACCTGCTGCACCACATCCTCAAGCGGTTCGCCTACGCGAGCGAGCCCTACGAGGACCTGCTGCAGGTGGCCAACCTGGGGCTCATCAAGGCGGCGCAGCGCTACGACGCCGGCCGCGGCGTGCGCTTCAGCACCTACGCCACGGCGATCGTCGACGGCGAGCTGCGCCACCACCTGCGCGACTCGCTGCTCCTGCGCCAGCCGCGCTGGGTCAAGAAGATCTACCGGCAGATCCAGGAGAAGACCGGCGAGCTGGGCCACAAGCTCGGCCGGCCGCCCGAGCTCGCCGAGCTGGCCGAGGCGCTCAACATCAACGAGGAGGGCATCCTCGAGGTCATGAACCTCTACTCGCGCATCCAGCTCCACAGCCACGACGAGCCGTTCACGGCCGAGCAGCTCCAGGCCCGGGCCGACCCGCACCAGGTGCACAGCCTGCGGCAGCAGACCTTCGCGCTGCCGATCGAGGACAAGATCACGCTCTACGACGCCCTCGACAGGCTCTCCGCCTTCCAGAAGCGGCTCATCTACCTGCTCTTCTTCAAGGACCTCACCCAGAGCGAGGTCGCAGAGGAGCTCGGGCTCTCGCAGAAGAAGGTCTCGCGCGAGTCCATCAAGGCCGTGGGCCGGCTGCGGGAGGTCATGGGCAAGAGGGTCTTCTGACCCGCGCCTAGACGTTTGTCCCAGTCCACGGGCGCGGGAACGGGGCAGCCTGTGGTCAGCAAGGGCTAAAGGCCGCGCGTTCTGGGCCGAGATAGGTGTCTAGGAACCGCCGAAGGAGGCAGTATAGGGGCACAGACAAGGGCGCCAAGGGCAAACCACTTGCGAGGGTGGGGCGCAAAGCCACAGGGCTCACCGAGCCGGCTGGGCTGCCGCCGAAGAGCTGCACACCACGCAAGCCTGGGACCCCGCACCGGCGGACGTCGCAGGCTTCTCGCATGAGGGGCGCGCACAGCACGGCAGCAAGCACCACGTCGAGTGCGTTCACGCAACAGAGAGGAGATGGAAGGCAAATGAAGAGGTTCCGCAAGGGTCAGAAGGGCTTCACCCTCATCGAGCTGCTGATCGTGATCATCATCATCGGCATCCTGGCCGCGATCGCGATCCCGATGTTCCTCAACCAGCGCGACAAGGCCAAGGAGTCGGCCGTCAAGGAGGGCGTGCACAGTATCCAGGTCGGCGTGCAGAGCTACGCGGTCGACAACAATGACGCCTATCCCGCCGGGGCCGACGTCGAGCAGGACGAGGCTGTCGGCGCCCTCGTCGACAACTGGCCCAAGAACCCGTGGAGCAGCACCGGAGCCTACATGACCAACGACGCTTCACAGGGCAACTTCGCCTACTCTAATCCCACCACGGATAGCTTCCGGTTGATCGGCTACGGAAAGACCAGCGGTGCGACCGTGCGTCCGATCATCACTGTGCCGTGATGTGAAAGCTCGGAGTTGAAGAGGCTCCGCACCGGGGGCGGCTGCCACATGGCAGCCGCCCCCGGTGCCGTCCGAAGCCTAGCTCCTACGGCTATGGAGGGCGCGTCTTCGCGGGAGGACGCGGAGCGTGTCCAGCCAATCTGCAGTTGGGCAGAGTGTCTGTGAAGGCGCAAAAGGCAAACCACTTGCGAGGGTGGGGCGCAAAGCCACGGGGCTCACGTAGCCGGCCGGGCTGCCGCTCTGGAGGATCCCGAGCCCGTGGTTGCGTGGTGCGGCCGCGGGCTCCGTCGTCGAGGGCGCCCGCGCCGCGGGGGAGACGACCATGAAGAGAGAGAACCACAGTCAGAGGGGCTTCACCCTCATCGAGCTGCTGATCGTGATCATCATCATCGGCATCCTGGCGGCGATCGCGATCCCGATGTTCCTGAGTCAACGTGAGAAGGCCAAGGAGTCGGCCGTCAAGGGCGGCGTCCACAACATCGAGCTCGGCATCGGTAGCTACGCCGTCGACAACGGCGACACCTACCCGGCCACCGGCACGGTCAGCCGGGCGTCTCTGGTCGACGGCAGCGGTGCGCCGTATGTCGACAACTGGCCGCAGAACCCCTGGGTCGGCGGCGACATGGGTGAAGGTATGGACGAGGGCGACTACATCTACGTCCAGACCGCCGACACCTTCACGCTCACTGGCCTCGGCGCCGGCGGCGAGCCGGTGATCACGGCGCCGTGAGGCGGGGCGGCGCGTGACGGGGCAGAGCGCGCTGCGCATCGCCGGCCTGCACAAGGCCGTCCACGTCGGCTTCCGCCGCCGGCGGGTGGATATCCTGCGAGGCGTCGACCTGGAGGTGGCCGGCAACGACGTGTTCGGCCTCCTCGGCCCCAACGGCGCCGGCAAGACCACCACCGTCAAGGTCGCGCTCGGGCTTATGCGGCCCACGTCCGGCTCCGTCGAGCTGGGCGTGCCCGGCGTCTCGCACGTGGGCTACCTGCCGGAGAACCCGTACTTCTACGACTACCTCTCCGGGCGCGAGTTCCTCGGCTTCTGCGCGCGGCTGTTCGGCCTCGGCGCGGAGCGGCGCCGCGAGCGCGTCGAGGCGCTGCTGCGCGAGGTGGGCCTGCAGGACGCCGCCGGCGTGCACCTGCGCAAGTACTCCAAGGGCATGCTGCAGCGCGTCGGCATCGCCCAGGCGCTGGTCAACGACCCGGAGCTGGTGCTGCTCGACGAGCCCATGACGGGGCTCGACCCGGTGGGCCGCGTGGAGGTCAAGCGCATCATCCAGGGCCTGCAGGAGCGCGGCAAGACGGTGCTCTTCAACTCACACATCCTGAGCGACGTGCACGAGCTCTGCACGCGGGTCGCGATCATGCGCGAGGGGCGGGTGGCGTGGTCGGGGACGGTGGACGAGGCGCTGGACGAGGCCGCCACGCTGGAGGAGTTCTTCATGCGGACGGTCACGGCGTGAACCAGGTCGTCGCCATCGCGGTCAACACCTTCAAGGAGACGATCCGCGACCGCGTGCTGGCGGTGATCGTCGTCTTCGCCCTCCTGATGATCGTCGGGGGGCTCTGGCTGGGCAGCATCAGCCTCGGCGAGCAGGGCCGCATGATGAAGGACTTCGGCCTCGTGGCGGTGACCCTCTTCGGGCTCGTGGTGGCCGTGTTCATCGCCGCCGGGCTGGTGCACAAGGAGGTCGAGAAGCGCACCGTGTTCGTGCTCTTCAGCAAGCCGGTGGGTCGGGCGGCGTTCATCGCCGGCAAGTTCGTGGGCCTGTGCGCCACCATGGCGGTGGTGCTGGCCGGCATGGGCGTCTTCCTCTTCCTGCTCGTGTGGGCGGTGGCCGGCGAAGCGAGCGGCATGCTGCTCGTGGCCGTACTCATGGTCTACGTGCAGCTCCTGGCGATCATGGCCGTGACGATCTTCTTCTCGACGCTCGGCTCGGCGATCCTCGCCAGCGTGCTGGGCATCTGCGTGTTCGTGGCCGGGCAGCTCAGTCACAACGTGCTGGCGCTGACGCGCCTGGGGCAGAACGCCGTCACCGAGGCGCTCTCCTGGGTGGTGTACGTGGTCATCCCCAACCTCGCCGCCGTGGACGTCAAGGCCGGCGCGGTGGGGGAGAGTACGCTCGCCTGGGGCGAGGTCGCCGTCTGGACGGGCTACCTGCTGGCCTACGTCGTGGTGGTGCTGGCGCTGGCCGCCCTGGTGTTCCGCCGCAAGGAGTTCTGAGCGTGTTGCGGCGGGTCGTGGCGGCGCTCGTGGTGCTGGCCTGCGCGGCCGGCGTGGTCGCCTACCAGGCGACCCGGCCGTCCCGGGCGCCGGCGAGCCCGCGCGTGTTCGTGCCATCGCCGCGCTTCTTCCAGGACTTCTCGCCCAGTTTCCGCACCTCGATCGCCGACCTGTACTACCTTCAGATGGTGCAGTACTACGGCGAGCACGTGAGCGGCGACGGGCGGCTTGACTCGCTGCCCGAGATGACCACGCTGGTCACCGCCCTCAGCCCGCGCTTCACGCGCGCCTACCTGTTCAGCGCCTTCGCGCTGATCGACGCGGGGCGCGCCGACGCCGCCTACGAGCTGCTCAAGCGGGGCTTCGCGGCGAACCCCGGGGACTGGCGCTTCCCCGCCTACCTGGGGTTCTTCGCCTACCGCTACGGCGCCGGGGAGGAGAAGGATCTCGCCGCCGCGCGCTGGTACGAGAAGGCGGCGGCGATCCCCGGCAGCCCGGACTACCTGCCCCGCCTGGCGGCCGCCTTGCTGGCCAAGGGGGGCGAGCAGGGGAAGGCCGTCCTGATGCTCGGACAGGCCTACCTTGCAGGAGACAAGTACGCGCGCGAGAAAGCCGTCAAGGGACTCGAGTGCATCCTGCCGACGGAGAAGGAGGCGCGCATGAGGGCCCTCGCCCCGCTCTACGAGACGATGCCCAGGGCGGACGCCGACGCGCTGGTGGCCGAGTTGTTCCGGGAGTATGTCCAGTGAGCGGGCGGCACGAGGGGCTCGCCGGCGGCGTACGTGAGGGGCGCGCCGGTTTCAGCATGATCGAGGCGCTGATCGTGATGGTGATCATCGGCATCTTGGCCGCGATCGCCATCCCCCTGTACATCGGCCAGCGCGACCGGGCCAAGGACGCGGCGGCGCGCGCCGGCGGGCGGCAGATCGCCACGGCGCTCATCTCGTGCGTGCTCGACTCGGACGCCGACGACCCGTGGCCCACAGAGTGCAGCCCGGCCACCATCGGCGCCTACATCGTCCCCCAGCAGTGGCCCGCCAACCCGTTCGAGGACGGCGGGCTGATGCGCACTGTGACGGCGCGCTCGGTGGGCAACTACCTCTACCAGCGCGACACGACGGGCCCGGAGCCGCGGCCGTACAGGCTCACGGTCTTCCTGCGGAGGCAGGCCGACTTCATCGTGCCGTGACCATCCTGCTCGTCGTCCTCGCGGCCGTCTACGGCCTGCTCATCGGCAGCTTCCTCAACGCCTGGGCGTGGCGGCTGGCGCACGACGAGCGCATCACGCGGGGGCGCTCGCACTGCCCGGCCTGCGGCCACCAGATCCGCGCTCGCGACAACGTCCCCGTGCTCAGCTGGCTGCTGCTGCGCGGCCGCTGCCGCGACTGCGCCGCGCCGATCCACTGGCGCTACCCGGCCGGGGAGGCGCTCACGGCGGCGCTGTTCGTGGCCGTCGCGCTGTACGACGGCCTCGACTGGGTGCTCGTCCCGCACCTGCTGTTCGTCTCCGCGTTGATCCTGGTGAGCCAGGTCGACCTCGAGATCCGCATCATCCCCGATGTGGTCATCCTCCCGGCGGCGGCGCTGGGCGTGCCGCTCATGGTCCTCTTCGGCGACGGCCCATGGTGGGAGTGGCTCGTGGCGGGGGCGGGGGCGGCCGGGTTCCTGCTGCTGATCAGCGAGGTGTACTTCCGCGTGCGCCACGTGGAGGGGATGGGGTTCGGCGACGTGAAGCTCGCGCTCTGCATGGGCGTCTACCTCGGGGTCGCGGTGGTCCCGGCGCTGTTTCTCGGCTTCCTGGGCGGCGCCGCGGTCGGGGTGACGCTGGTGGCCGTGCGGCGCGGCGACGGCAAGACGGCGATCCCCTTCGGGCCGTTCCTGGCGGCCGGCGCGGTCGTGGCGCTGTTCGCCGGCCGGCCGCTGATCGAGGCCTACCTCAGCCTGGCGCTGGGGCGCTGAGCCGGGCGGCGACCGCCGGGACCGGGCGGCCGAGGCGGAGCGGCCGCCGGCCGACGGCGCAGCGGCAGCCGCAACGTCATCCGCGCCGCGCCTCCGTCATCCTCCTCACCCGCCGGCGCACGCCGTATTCTCCTGGGGCGGGCGGGCGCGACCGGCTCACGGAGAGGGCGACGATGCCAGGGAGGCGGCGTGCGGGCCG